>JAKOMY010000290.1 GCA_022702225.1 Microbacteriaceae bacterium
GGGGCGCCGGGATCGCGGCATCCGGTGTCGTCAGGCGTAGGGGTTCGCCGTCAGCGTGTACTTCGTCTGCAGGTACTCGTGGATGCCCTCGTCGCCGCCCTCGCGACCGAGGCCGGACTGCTTCCAGCCGCCGAAGGGGGCGGCGGCGTTGGAGACGACGCCGACGTTCAGGCCCATCATCCCCGTCTCGAGCTTGTCGATCATGCGCTGTCCGCGCGAGAGCGACTCGGTGAAGACGTAAGAGACCAGTCCGTACTCGGTGTCGTTGGCGAGGTGCACGGCGTCGTCCTCGTCGTCGAAGGGGACGATCGCGAGGACCGGTCCGAAGATCTCCTCACGCAGGATGTCGCTGCCGGGCTGCACGTCCGCCACGACGGTCGGCTCGAAGAAGGTGCCGGGGCCGTCGACGGGCGCGCCGCCGGTGGTGACGGTGGCTCCGCGCTCGACGGCATCCCCCACGAGGGTCTTGGCCTTGTCGACGGCACGGTCGTCGATGAGGGGGCCGATCTGCACGCCCTCCTCGGTGCCGCGGCCGATCCTCATCGCCCGCACGCGCTCGGTGACCCGCGCGGTGAACTCCTCGACGATCGAGCGCTGCACGATGAAGCGGTTCGCGGCGGTGCAGGCCTGACCGATGTTGCGGAACTTCGCGAGCATCGCACCCTCGACCGCCTTGTCGAGGTCGGCGTCGTCGAACACGACGAAGGGCGCGTTGCCGCCGAGCTCCATCGAGGTGCGCAGCACACCGGGTGCGGCCTGCTGCAGCAGCTTCACGCCGACCGGGGTCGAGCCGGTGAACGACAGCTTGCGCAGCCGCGGGTCGGAGATGATGCGCTCGGAGACGGGGCCGGTGTTCGTGGTCGTGACCACGTTGACGACACCGGCGGGCAGCCCCGCGTCTTGCAGGATCTGCGCGAAGAACAGCGTCGTGAGCGGGGTGAGGGTGGCCGGCTTGATGACGACCGTGCACCCGGCGGCGAGCGCGGGCGCGATCTTGCGGGTGGCCATCGCGAGGGGGAAGTTCCACGGGGTGATCAGGTAGCAGGGCCCCACGGGGTGCTGCGTCACGATCATGCGACCAGTGCCCTCGGGGTTCGCGCCGTAGCGACCCTGGGTGTGCGCGGTGACCTCGCTGAACCAGCGGAGGAACTCCCCTCCGTAGCCGACCTCGCCGCGCGCCTCGGCGAGGGGCTTGCCCATCTCGAGCGTCATCAGCAGCGCGACGTCTTCCTTGCGCTCCTGCAGCAGGTCGAAGGCGCGGCGCAGGATCTCGGCACGCTCACGAGCCGGGGTCGCCGCCCACGACGGGAACGCCTCGGCCGCGGCATCCATCGCGGCGACACCGTCGTCGACGCTCGCGTCGGCGATCTCGCGGATGACCTCGCCGGTGGCGGGGTCGTTGACCGCGACGGTCTTGCCCCCTTCGGCTGCGCGCCACTCGCCGTTGATCAGCAGACCGGTGGGCACGGATGCCAGCAGCTCGCTCTCGCGCGAATCAGTCATGAATCCTCCTGGATCGGGGCGGGGGTATACCGCCCATTCTTCTCAGCCCGCGGGTGCGTGCCGATATACCTGGCGTACAAGGGGGTGGTCGCGGTCGCCGTCACGGCGAGTCCGTGCGCTGTATGGATGTTCGTTTCGTGGGCGCACGGCCGGCGGGCCGGCGTTACACGCACGCATAAACGCTTCCCGCGCGCGGAAACACGAGGTGCTCGCGTTTCTGCGCGGGGATCGCGTTTCTGCGTGGGTGGGGCGGATGCCTCACGACGCCGGGCTGCGAAATCCGGGCGACTCCGGCATCCGCGCTCCGGCATCCGGGCGGCTCCGGCATCCGGGCGACTCCGGCATCCGCGCTCCGGAATCCGGGCGGCTCCAGCATCCGCGCACCGCCGGGGCCACGCAAAAACGCTTCCCGCACACGGAAACGCGACGTGCTCGCGTTTCTGCGCGGGGATCGCGTTTCTGCGTGGGGCGGGGCGGATGCCGGGCCGGGGCGTCAGCGCGATGCCGCGTCCATCGGCACCGCCATCGCGCCCGCCAGGAAGCGCTCCAGCCCCGCCGCATCGCCCAGCGCGAGCACCTGCGCGACGTACTGGTCGGGGCGCACGAGCACCACGGCCCCCGCAGCGCCGATGCCCCGCTCGGCGAAGACGTCGCTGGTCGTCCAGGCCGAGGGCGCGGCGGCGAAGACCTTCTCGAGGTCGGTGAGACCCAGCGGCCCCGACCGGGGGCGAAACAGCGAGGGGACCTCGACCACGTCCTCCCAACGCCCCGGGAACACGACCTTGACGTCGAAGACCGCGTCGGGGTCGGCCCCTTCGGGGGTGAATCGCTCGACGACGAGCCGCGCGGCCTCGGCCCACTCCCGCAGCGCCGAGCCCTCGGCATCCGCGAAGGCATACAGACGCCACCGCCCGTCGGCTTTCGCGTGGTGGCCCAGGTGCACGGCGTTGCCGTCGCACACCCGCACGACCTCGACGCTGTGGAAGCGCTTTCCGACGGGGAATCCGGATGCCAGCTCCTGGGCCGCGTCGGCGGCGACGATCCGCGACGAGGCGTAGTGCGTACCGAAGCCCGAGGGGAACTCCGCGGTGGCGAGGTAGTAGGTCGCGAGCTCGTCGGGGTCGGTGATCTCGCCGGGCTTGCGGGCCATGAGCGAGGACCACTCGCGGTCGAAGTCGATGAGCTGCTGGGCGACGGGGCGGCGCTCGGCGTCGTAGGTGCGCAGCAACTCGGTGGGGGCGAGACCGGTGAGCACATGACCCAGCTTCCAGCCGAGGTTGAAGCCGTCCTGCATCGAGACGTTCATGCCCTGGCCGGCCTTCGCGCTGTGCGTGTGGCAGGCGTCGCCCGTCAGGAAAACCCGGGGGTTCTGCAGGTCGTCGACGAACTGGTCGGTCACCCGGTGGCCCACCTCGTAGACGCTGCTCCACGCGACCTGCTTCACATCGATCGAGTACGGGTGCAGGATCTCGTTCGCCCGCCGGATGACCTCGTCGATCGGCGTCTGGCGCACGCGATGGTCGTCGTCCTCGGCGACCTCGCCGAGGTCGATGTACATGCGACTGAGGTACCCGCCCTCGCGCGGGATGTGCAGAATGTTGCCGGCCGCGGCGTTGATCGCGCACTTGATGCGCCAGTCGGGGAAGTCGGTCTCGACGAGGACGTCCATCACGCCCCAGGCGTGGCGGGAGGCCGCGCCGACGTGCGTGCGGCCGATCGCCTGACGGACGCCGCTGCGCGCGCCGTCGCACCCGGCGACGTACTTCGCGCGAACCGTGCGCTCCCCCTCGTCCGTGCGCACGCGCACCTCGACGTGATCGCCCTGCACCTCGAGGCCGAGGAACTCCACGCCGTAGTCGGGAACGATGCGCGCGGGGCCCTGAGCCGCCGCCTCGGCGAAGTAGTCGAGCACGCGCGCCTGGTTGACGATGAGGTGCGGGAACTCGCTGATCTTGTAGCCGTAGTCCTCGGTGCGACTGGTGCGGACGATGCGCTCGGGATTCTCGGGGTCGGGCGCCCAGAAGTTCATCCAGCCGATGTTGTAGGCCTCGGCGGTGATGCGGTCGGCGAACCCGAACGCCTGGAAGGTCTCGACGCTGCGGGGCTGGATGCCGTCGGCTTGGCCGAGAGCCAGTCGCCCCTCGCGCTTCTCGATCAGGCGGGTCGTGAGCTGCGGGAACTGCGACATCTGGGCCGCGAGCAGCATTCCGGCGGGACCGGAGCCCACGATGAGCACGTCGACCTCGTCGGGGAGGCGTTCGGGCCGATCGATGCCGGTCCCGGCGGCATTCTGCACGCGCGGGTCACCCGAGACGTAACCGTGGTGGTGGAACTGCACTGTTTCTCCTGACGTCGATGTCGGGGTTGCTCACGGGACCGTCGTGTTCTATATTCGAACGCGACGTTCCGGTATCGAACGAGAGGTTAGTCGAGCCATGTCATCGCGGCAAGACGCAACGCCTGCTTCGCAGACGCTCAGCCGCGGCATCCGCCTGCTCGAAGAACTCGCCGACGCCCGCACCCCGCTGACGATCGACGACCTGGCCACCCGCGTCGGGCTTCACCGCTCCGTGGCCTATCGACTCCTGCGCACGCTCGAGGACCACGGACTCGTGACGAGGGATGCCGCGGGCGCGGTGCGCCTGGGAACGGGCCTGGCGGCTCTCGCCGCGGGGGTCGCCGCCGACCTGCAGGCCGAGGCCCTGCCCGAGCTCACGGCCGCGGCGAACGAGCTGGGCATGACGTGCTTCCTCGTCGTGCTCGACCACGACGAGTGCGTGACCCTCACGAGCGTCGAACCACGTCACGCGACGACGACCGTCGCGCAGCGGCCGGGGACGCGGCATCCGGTCACCCGAGGGGCCCCGGGGCGGGCGATCCTCGCGCTGCTGCCTCCGCGCCGCTGGCCCGACGCCGTCGACGCCCGGCTGGCGGCCGAGGTCGCCGATGCCGCCGAGCGCGGCTGGGCGACCAGCCACGACGAGGTGATCCCGACCCTGCGCGCCGTCGCCGTGCCCCTCAGCGTGCAGGGCCGCGAGCCCGCCGCCGTCGCCGCGGTGCACGTGGCGACGGACCGCGACGACGGGGAGATCGCCGCGCGACTGCAGGCGGCGGCCGAGGCCATCCGCCGCGCGCTCTAAGACATCAGCCCGTCAGGCCGGTCCCGCACGAGGAACAGAAGCGCGCACCCGCGGGATTCTCGGAGCCGCACCCACCGCACGACGCGACCACCGCGAGCGGCGAGCCGCACTCACCGCAGAACTTGCCGCCGTGGGACTGGGCGCCGCACGCACCGCAGCGCGGGCGGGCCTGCGTCTTGAGATCGGCACCGCCGAGCAGGTCGACGGTTTCGAGCCGCTCCTGCACCTGGCGGCGTCGCGCCTCGGCCTGCAGCTGAGCGAGCTCTTCCGTGGCGTTCGGCGAGCAGCGCACGCACTGGCCCACCCCGTCGTTCCAGCAGCCGTCGCCGCAGACCCAGTCGCTGCAGCCCCGACACTGGTGGAAGCGCGGCGCGATCTCCGCCGTCGCGGCGCGGAGAGCCTCGTCTTTCGCCGGCGAGTTGGTGCCGCGGTCGAGGAACCGGTCGGCCATCGACGCGAACTGCGACACCGGCCCGCCGAAGAGGTTTCCGATGCCGCGGGCGAGCTTCTGTCCCGCGGCCCGCGGGTCGGGCCGGAACGCCGAGCGATAGCCGTTGCCGCAGCGTTCGCAGCGGAACTCGAACTGGAACCCGTCCATGTTGGACAGGTCGGTGAAGTTGTCGGTGAACGGGACGAGGTCGCTCATGTCACTCCTGATCGAGGCGAGGGGCGCCATCGGCGCCGTGGGGGGATTCGGGCCGCGGCCCGAAGACGAGGTCGACGAGAGGTCCGAAGTCGTATCCATCGCCGAAGTCGGGCGCCTGCATGAGGAGCAGGTTGTTCATCAGCATTCCGCGGCCCATGAAGGCCCACAGATCGAGGTCGGAGGCGCCGGCCTCGCGCAGCGTGCGGTAGACCTCGTCGAACTGTCGACGCGACTCGACACCGATCTCGGGCTCCGCCGTGGCGGCCGAGAACGCGTGCGCCCAGACGAGAACCGCGTCCGGTCGCGACAGGACGAGCGAGCGGTACGCACCGCCCAAGCGGTCCGGGTCGAAGCCCTCGCCCGTCGCTTCGCGGAAGACACGCGTGATCTCCGCTCCGGCGTGCGCGTGCGTGCGCACGAACAGCTCGAGCTTCGACCCGAAGGTGCGGATGACGTAGGGCTGCGACACCCCCATCTCGCTCGCGACCTGAGCGGTCGAGGTGCCGAAGTATCCGCGAGCGGCGAAGGCCCGGACGGATGCCGTGAGCAGCTCGTCGTCGCGCGCGGTACGGCGGCGGGGGCTCGGCATCCGTTCTCCTTACGAGAGGTTATCGCTTGATAATACTGGGGCACGCCGCCCGCGCCAGCGGATCCTTCCGCGGTGACGGGAGCGGTCGCCCCGCGCCCCTATACTCGATCCCGTCAGGCGCACGGGGCCGTGCGTCGCTGCTCGAAAAAAGGGCACGTAGCGGAGTACCCGCGAGACACATACGGCAACCATCCGTCCCGTCTCGAAAGGCTTCCTCTGCCATGCCCACCGTCTCCGCGCACGTCGCGCACACCCTCGCCCGCCACATCGACACCGTCTTCGGCGTCATGGGCAACGGCAACGCCTACTTCCTCGATGCTCTCGGGCGCGAGACCTCGTCGCGCTTCGTCGCCGTGCGCCATGAGGCCGCGGGAGTCGTCGCCGCCGACGCGCACTACCGCGCGTGCGGGCGTCTGGCCGCCGCCACCGCCACGTACGGCGCCGGCTTCACCAACACGCTCACGGCGTTGGCCGAGGCCGTGCAGGCGCGCACCCCTCTCGTGCTGATCGTCGGCGACGAGCCGACCTCGGGCCCGCGCCCCTGGGGCGTCGACCAGATCGCCCTCGCCGCCGCCGTCGGCGCGCGCACCTATACGGTCGG
>JAKOMY010000363.1 GCA_022702225.1 Microbacteriaceae bacterium
CCGGGGTCTCGACCTGGCGATACTCGGCGCCTCGGGCGGGGTGGCGCGGATCGACGAGACGCTCGTGCACCAGGCCGTGACGAACCTGGTCCGCAACGCGCTCGTGCACAACGTGGCGGGCGGCTGGGTGCGCGTCGCGGTGAGCGGCGAGGTCGACGAGGTGGTCGTCGACGTCGTCAACAGCGGCGACACGCTCTCGCACGAGCTCGTCGCCACGCTCCCCGAACCTTTCGTGCGCGCGGTCGGCCGTACGCGCGGGCGCGCCGACGGCACGGGCCTCGGACTCGCGATCGTCGCCTCGATCGCTCGCGCGCACCGTGGCCGGCTCGAGCTGTGGCCCCGCGACGGCGGCGGTCTCCACGCCCGCCTCCGGCTGCCCCGCTGACGACGAGCTCAGCGTCGAGCCGCGTGCCCGCCCCGGGCGGCAGCCCTCATCGCGACGACGAGGACCGTCCCGATCGCGGCGCCGATCGTGTTCGACAGGACATCCTCGGCATCCGGAACCCGACCGGGGATCCCCGCCTGCAGCGTCTCGACCGCGAGCGAGACGAGAGCGCACAGCAGAACGGATGCCGGCGACCACCGCAACGGCAGAAGCAGCGCGAGCGCCGCCCCGAGGGGGACGAAGAACGCGATGTTGAGGGCGACGTCGGCACCCGCGCCGAACATCAGCGCGCGCCACGACGACGGAAGGTGATCGAGGGCGTCGAGGACGACGGTGCGGGCCGGCCACGCGATCGCGCGGGGCGCGAGGGTGAGCACCCCCACCGCCGCGAGCACGGCCCCCGCCGACAGCACGCGAGCGGGAGTGAAGACGGGACGATCGGACACGCGGACCTCCAGGATCGGGAGATCCCATCCCAGCCTGCGAGGTGTTGCCCCGATGTCTCGGCTCCGGGATACGCGGACGATACGCCCGCGCTGCGGCGGGACAATGGACCGTGTCCTCTTCGCGCCGTTTCCCCGTGTTCGCCCTCGTCATCGACCTCGTCCTCGTCGGCGTCTTCGCCGCGATCGGGCGGGCGACCCACGACGGCGACGTGCTGGGCCCCGCCGGTTCGGGACTCGCCACCACCGCCTGGCCGTTCGTGGTGGCGTTGCTGGTCGGCTGGATCGTGACGCGCGCCTGGCGTCGACCCGCCGCCATCGCGAAGACGGGGCTGCCCGTGTGGGCGATCACCGTCGCGCTGGGCATGGTGCTTCGCGCGCTCAGCGGTCAAGGGGTCGCGGTGGCGTTCGTCGTCGTCGCCACGATCACCCTCGCCGTCATGTTGCTGGGGTGGCGCGGGATCGCCCGCCTCGCATCGCGGTCGCGACGGGCGTAAGGCCGGGTCCGGGTCGTCCCCGGAGCGAGAGCGGTGGACGACCCGCGCCCCGCTGCCGGTGACGGCGGGTCGTGAGCCGGCCGGTCAGTCCGCGAGGGTCACGTCGACCTGGATCTCGGTCGCGAGACGCTCGAGCTGTGCGACGAGGTCGTCGACGGCGACGTCGGCCGCCACCGTCGCGGTGATGGAGGCCTCGAACAGGCGTCCGCCCGCCATCGCGGCATCCGTGGTCTGCGTCGACATGCGCTCGATACTCGCCCCGTGGGCGCCGAGCGCGGCCGACAGCTCGCGCACGATGCCGGGGCGGTCGTTGCCGACGACGTCGAAGGTGACCGTGCGGCCCGTGGTCTCGGCCGACCCCGCTCCCGCGTGGACGGTCACGGTGAGCGTGCCCGCGAGACCTTCGAGCGCGGCGCGCACGGCATCGGCGCGGTCGGAGGCCACCGAGACCTCGATGATCCCGGCGAACGCGCCGGCGAGTTCGGCGAGCTCGCTGTTCTCCCAGTTGCCGCCGTGGGCGTCGACGATGTCGGCGACCGCGGACACGAGGCCCGCGCGATCGTCGCCGACGACGGTGAGGACGAGGGTGGTCATGGCGACAGCGTAGCGACACGCGCGCTGCTACCGTGGATGTTCAACCACAGGGGGTGAGCACGTGATCGCATCGCTGATCGCCGCCCTCAACCTGCTCCTGGCCACCGCCGAGCTGGCGCTGACCCCCGGCGGCGGCGCACCCCTGCTGGCGGTGGCCCTCGCCGCGGCCGTCGTGCTGACCGCGGTCGTCGTGCTCGTCGTCGCTCCGGCCCTCGTCGCCGCCACGCCGCCCCCGTCCGCGCGTCCGATCGACCCCTCGGCATCCCTCGCCCAGAGCGATCCCGACGCCGCGGGTCATCCTCGGCCCCGAGCTCCGGGGTTCGCGGCCCGCGTCGCGTAGCCACCTGCCCCATCGCCTGACGACGGTCCGCAGCGAGGCCGCGACGCCGGTCGCTCGCGTGGTCTCCGCGCGCAGGGCGACCGATCAGTCCGTGATCACTCGCTCTGATGGGATGCCCCGTGGACCTCTTCGCCTTTCCGCCCCTCGCACTGCTGCTCGACCTGACTACTCGCGCCCTCCTCGCCCTCACGTCGTTCTTCGACCCCCTCGCCGGCGGTCTCTCCGCCGCCCTCGCCGTCGTCGTCGTGACGCTCGCGGTAAGGGTCCTGTTGATCCCCGTGGGAGTGTCGCAGGCGCGCGCCGAGCAGACGCGTGCCCGCCTCGCCCCGCGACTTCGTGCGCTGCAGGAGCGGTGGCGTAAGGATCCCGAGCGTCTCCAGCGCGAGACGATGCAGCTGTACCGCGACGAAGGCGCCTCCCCCTTCGCGGGCTGCCTTCCCGTGCTGGCCCAGGCACCCGTCGTCGGACTGCTCTACGCGGTGTTCCTGCACCCGCAGGTCGGCGGACACGTCAACACGCTGCTCGAGCACGACGTCTTCGGCGTTCCGCTCGGCCGGAGCCTCGTCGGAGCCCTGTCGGCGGGGACGACGGATGCCGGCACCCTCGCCGTCTTCGCGGTGCTCTTCGCCGTGATCGGCGGGGTGGCCGAACTCACGCGTCGACTCCTGCGACCCGCGGTCGATCCGTCGGCGCCCGCGTGGACGACGGGGATGCTCGGAGTCCTGCCGTTCACGACGGCCGTGGTCGCGCTGTTCGCCCCACTCGCGGCGGGGCTCTATCTCACCGTCACGACCGCGTGGACGTTGGTCCAGCGCCTGCTGCTGCGGCGGCGCTACCCGCTGCCGCGCTGAGTCCCGCCGCGGGGAACGCCCGGTCCCACCTCGGTGCGGCCGAGGCGTTCACCGCCGCCATGGCGAGCACGAGAAGGGCCGCCCCCGCGGGCAGGAGCATCGCGGTGGAGACGGAGACGTTCTCGGCCACCGCCCCGGTCACGGCTGACGACAGCGCCTGCGCGAGGGTCAGGGCCGAGGCGAGGATGGTCATCGTCGAGGCCGTGCGGCCGCGCGGTGCGCGGTGTCCGGCAAGGCTGAAGAGCGTCACGAGCGCCGGGCCGACGCCGATGCCCATGAGGCACAGCACCAGGGTGACGGTCGTCACGGATCCACCGACCGTATAGGCCCCGGCGGACGCGGTCAGCACACTGGCGAACAGCACGAGGCGCCAGCGCAGCGGGAAACGCTCGGGCACGAGGGCGACGGCGAGGGCCAGCACCGCCGACCCCACACCCATCACCCCGTACAGCAGCGCGCCCGCCTCGGGCGCCCCCTGTGCCTCCATGAACGCCGTCAGCGAGGTGAGGGTCGAGCCGAAGAACAGCCCGACGCCGAACACGGCGGCCACGAGCACGAGCATGCGCGGATGCAGCACCTCGCGCAGCGGCGCCATCGCGGTGCGCTCCGAGCGCTCGGGCACGGCGCGGCCGGTGGGGTGGAGGGCGAAGGCGGTCACGAAGACGAAGCTGAGGATCGCGGCCCCGACGATGGGAGCCCAGGCAGCGACCAAGGCCGCCAGCACACCGACCACGAAGGGACCGATGACGAACGCCGTCTCATCGGCCGCCGACTCGTAGGCCATGGCCCGGGAGAACGTGCGGTCCCGCCGCTCGGGATGCACCCGCAGACCGATCAGCGCCATCACACGGCTGCGCGACATGGCCGCGGTCTGCGGGCCGGTCATGCCGATCACCGCGGCTGCTCCGAGCAGCAGGGCGTCCGACGTCGCGTACTCCACCACGAGGGGGAAGATCGCCAGCAGGATGCCGTTGGCCAGGCCCACCGGCACGAGCACCCGCCGCTGCCCGTAGCGGTCGGCGAGATCGCCGAGCACGGGACCGGCGACCACGACGCCGAGACCCACCGCCGCGGACGTCAACCCGCCGAGGGCGACGGACCCGCGCGTCGCGACGACGAGGGCGAGGACGCCGACGGTCATCATCGCGAACGGCAGCCGAGCCACGAAAGCGATCGGGAAGTACCAGAAGCCGGTGTGATGGACGAGGGGCCGATGGTCGACGGCGGGCGCTGTCATGACGCGGGTCTCCAGGGAGGGGGCGATGGAACGTGCCGCCTTGCCGGACCGGTAGGTAGTTGCACAGAGTGCGGCGGGGGGGGATCCCGCGTCCCCATGCTACCGCGGGCGCCTCCCGGGCACCTGGGTGCGCGAGATCAGCCGACGAGGGCGGCGACCGCGGCGATGACCGAGGCCGCAGCCAGCACGAGGGCGAGCCCGATCAGCACCGCGTGCACGATGAGGAACGGCGTGGCCTTGCCCGCGGCGTTCTTCGCGCGGGGGTCTTTCGCCACGCGCACGAAGAAACGCGGCCAGACGACGACGTTGAAGACGGCGTTGGCGAACAGCAGCGCGATGAGGACGGGTTCCATGCTTCGAGCCTAGGCGCCGCGGCTCACCTGACACGTCGACCGCCGCCGCCGCGGATCAGGCCGCGCACGAGATGCAGCGCCGCGCGAAGGGCAGCACCTCGAGACGAGCGTCGGCGATCGGCCGCCCGCAGTTCTCGCACACGCCGAAGGTGCCGGAAGCGACCCGCTGGCGCGCCGCGGCGATCTCGCTGTGCTCCGCTTCGGCGCCCCGCCGCAAGGCATCGACCTGGGCCCACTCCCCCGACAACGTCGAGCCCTCGGGATCGTGCTCGTCGTCGGCGGTCGCGTCGGCGCGATCGTGGCGCAGGCTCGCCTCGTCGTCGAGCAAGCGCGACAGACGGTGCTCCACCTCGCGCTCGCGTTCGTCGAGCATGCGCGTCGCGGTCCTGGCATCCATGCTTCGACGCTAGCCCTCACCACCGACACCGAGGCTGCGGAAAGATCTGTCTATGACCGCACTCCGACGACACTGGACCCCCACCGCCGTGGCCTTCCTCGTGCTGGCCCTGGCCGGCCTCGCGGGCACCTGGACCTTCAACGCCTTCGCGATCGTGCAGATGCGCGACTTCATCGGCGACCTCGTCTCGAGCGGGCCGGCGGTCTCGTCGATCACCGTCGATCTGCTGGTCGTGGCGGTCGCGGGGAGCATCTTCATCATCGTCGAGGGGCGACGGCTCGGCATGCGCTTCACCTGGCTCTACGTGGTGCTCTCGGGGGTGACCGCTTTCGCGTTCACCTTCCCCCTGTTCCTCGCGATGCGCCAGCGCCGGATCACCGCCCTCGCGGCCGAGGGCCCGGCACGCCCGTCGTGAGGCGCACCGGACCCCGGGCCAGCTGCCGCGGTGCCCGACGCTCAGCGAGCGGCGAGACCCTCGCGCAGGCCCTCGATCAGCGGCGTGGTGGGACGCCCGATGATGCGCGAGAGCGAACCGTCGGTCTTCTCCAGTGCGCCGCGAGCGATCGCGTCGTCGATCCCCGCCACGAACGCCGCCGTGCCGGCATCCAGTCCCGCCGCTTTCAGACCCTCCGTCAGCTGCTCGACCGAGACGCGCGTGTAGCTCACCGGACGGCCGAGCACCTCCGTCGCGGCTGCGGCGAGTTCGTCGTAGGTCCACGCGACGTCGCCGCCGACCTCGATCGTGCGGTCGGCGAGGTCGTCGGTGGTGAGGGCGATGGCCGCCGCCTCGGCGTAGTCGCGACGACTCGCGCTGGCGACGCGCGCGTCACCCGTTGCCGCGACGATCTCGCCGGTGTCCGCCGCGCGGGAGACCGCGTCGAGGTAGTTCTCCGTGTACCAGTTGTGGCGGAGGATGGTGGCGCTGACGCCCGCCGCGGCGATCGCCTGCTCGGTCGCCTTGTGATCGGCCCCGAGGGCGTAGTCGATCTCGTCGACGCGGGGGGCGCTGGTGTAGACGAGGCGCTCGACACCGGCGGCGCGGACGGCGTCGATGACGTTGCGGTGGCCCGCGACGCGGTCGGCGTCGGTGCCGGAGATGAGCAGAACGCGGGTCACGCCCTCGAGGGCGGGGGCGATCGTCTCGGGGCGCGCGTAATCGAGCTCGGCGACGGCGATGCCGCGGGCGGCGAGGTCGTCGACCTTGGCGGGGGTGCGCACACCGGCGACGATGTCGGAGGCCGCGATGCCGCGCTCGAGCAGAGCGTCGACGACGAGGCGCCCGAGGTGGCCGGAGGCGGCGGTGACGAGGAGGGTCATGATGGAATCCTTTCGGTGGGTTCGTCGGGCTCAACGCCCCGTGGCTCGTCACATTCCGGAATGCCGGTACCCACTTTCTGGTTAGGTACTTACATGAGCGTCAGTCTCGCGTCGATGCGCGCCGAACACCCCGGACTTTTCGCCGACGGGTGCCCCACACGCACGGTCCTCGATCACGTCATGGGCAAATGGGGGGTCCTGGTGCTGCTCGCCCTCTCGGACGGCACGCAGCGCTGGGGAGCCCTCCGGCGCAACATCGAGGGCATCAGCGAGAAGATGCTCGCGAGCACGCTGAAGACACTGGAGGCCGACGGCCTCGTCCTCCGTACGGCCTATCCCGAGGTTCCACCCCGCGTCGAGTACGGCCTCACCGACCGCGGGCGCGGCCTCATGACGCACGTCATTCCCCTCATGGGATGGGTCGCCGAGAACGCGACCGACATCGTCGGACGACGGGAGTGAGGGTGCGCGTCCCCTCCGCCCGCGCCATGCGCGACAGCCTCACCTTCCGCGCCCCGCGGCGCGTGCCGCTGCTGCAGGTCGCCAAATCGGCCATCGCGATCGTGGCCGCATGGCTGCTGGCCGGCTGGCTCGTCCAGGGCCCGCCCCCGATCTTCGCCGCCATCGCCGCACTGCTGGTGGTCCAGCCGAGCATCAACCAGTCCTTCACGAGGGCGGTCGAGCGCAGCGTCGGAGTGATCGTCGGCGTGCTCATCGCGGCCCTGCTCGGCCTCGTGTTCGGCTCGCACCCGTGGGTCGCGTTGCTCTCGGCGGGAGTCGCCCTGCTGGTCGCGTGGGCGGCGCGCATCTCCGCCGGAGCGACGAACCAGATCGCGATCAGCGCCCTGCTGGTGCTCGCCCTCGGCACGGCGACCCCGAACTACGCCCTCGACCGCGTCCTCGAGACGCTGATCGGCGCGGCCATCGGCATCGTCGTCAACGCCGTGCTCGTTCCCCCCGTCCTCGTCCCCACCGCGCGCACGAAGGTCGACATCCTCGGTCGCGAACTGGCGGCGGCACTGGAGCGTCTCGCAGACGCCCTCGAGACACCGCAGACGTCGGCCTCTGCCGAGGGGCTCCTGCTCGAAGCGCGCCTCCTGCGTCCGGTTCGGGATGCCGCGGCCGACGCGATCCGCGACGGTGCCGACTCGCTGGCGCTGAACCCCCGGAGCGGTCGGCACCGCACCGCCCTCGCGGAGATGGATGCGCTCGTCGAGCGCTTCAGCCCCGTCGTCACGCAGACGATCGGCATGACGCGCGCCGTCTACGACGGCTACGAGCCGACGATCGTCGACGAACCGGCCGTCCGCGCGATCGCCGAGCAGCTGCACCGCGCCGCCCACGACGTGCGGCTGGCGTTCGCCCTCGACGCGGGTCCCGAGCGCGTCGCCGAGGAAGAGCCGGCCCTCACCCGCCCCCTGCAGATCCGCACGCCGTCGACCGCGCACTGGGTGCTCGTGGGCTCTCTGCTCATGGACCTGCACCGCATCCACGAGACGCTGCGCGACGACCAGGACTGAGAGCGCACGGCCGACCTGGGAACTCGCTCGCTGATCGCGCTCCCCCGGCCCCGCGTCCGCCCGCCCCTGATTGACTGAGCGCATGGGTACCGCGATGTTCCCCCTCGGGGCCGTCCTCTTCCCGCACACGCCCCTCGCGCTGCGGATCTTCGAGGAGCGCTATCTGGTCATGCTCGGGCGTCTGCTCGACGAGACGGATCCCGCCTTCGGCGTCGTCCTCATCGAGCGCGGCAGCGAGACCGGCGGAGGCGACCAGCGCTTCCCCCTCGGGACGATGGCACAGCTGAGCCAGGTCGTGCCGCAGGCCGGACAGATGCAGATCGTCGCTCTCGGAACCGAACGCTTCGAGATCGTCGAGTGGCTCGACGACGACCCCTACCCGCGGGCAGACGTGCGCGCGCTCCCCGATCTCGAGTGGAACGACGCCCTGCTCCCCCTGCTCGAAGAGGCCGAGAGGATCGTCCGACGTGTCCTGGGCCGCGCCCAGATGTTCGGCGGCACGCGGTGGGATCCCGAGGTGGAGTTGGCCGAGGAACCGCTCCCCCGCGCCTGGCAGGTTGCAGCGATCGCCCCGCTCGGCGAGCTCGACCAGATGGAGCTGCTGCGGTCGGCGACCCTCGGCGGGTTGCTGCGCGCGACGATCGACCTCACGCTCGCGGCCGAGCCGCTGCTCGGCGACCCCGTCCCCGACGGCGTGATCATCGTCGACGACGAGGGCCCGAGCGACGCGGACTGAACCGCACCGCCGCCCACCAACGCGGGCGGGCAGTGCCGGGGCATCGCATCGCGTCAGCGCCGGCGTCCCGACCAGGAGCCGGCCGGGACGCCGCGCCGAGGAGCGACGTCCCGGCTCTCGTCAGTTGAGTTCGCGCACCGACGAGGGGATGACCCCGTCGCCGTAGAGATCGATCGCGAGATCCTGCAGCGAGGTCAGCGCGACACGCTGAGTGAGCGGACCGTACGAGATCCGGGCGACACCGAGCTTCTCGTACTCGCCGGCCGAGAGCGCCCCGGGGAAGCCGATGACGCTCAGACGCTGCTCTCCCAGACCCTCGACCAGCCGACGGGTCGTCTCCGCGTCCAGAAGACCGGGGACGAACACCGAGGTCGCTCCGGCATCGAGGAAGGCGCGTCCGCGCTTCACGGCATCCGCGATCTTCTCGTCGAGCGGGCGATCGCCGCCCTT
This sequence comes from Microbacteriaceae bacterium, assembly GCA_022702225.1. Lineage (GTDB taxonomy): Bacteria > Actinomycetota > Actinomycetes > Actinomycetales > Microbacteriaceae > Microbacterium. The sequence continues at coordinate 9,121 of JAKOMY010000363.1, forward strand.
GACGAACACGTCGGTGCGCGCGTTCAGCACGAAGGGCACGCCCTCGGCCTCCCCCGCCGCGATGACGGCCTCGACCGCTGCCACCGCCTCGTCGAACGGCTTGACCCGGTCCTCGACGTTGGCGCCGACGATGCCGACACCGATCGCGCGGCGCGTCGTCTCGCCGGGGTTGCCGAAGCCGGCGTCGAGGTCGGCGGTCACCGGCACATCCACCGCCGCGACGATGCGTCCCACCATGTCGAGCATGACCTCGAGCGGGATGTTCTCGCCGTCCTCGTAACCGAAGGTGGCGGCGATCGAGTGTCCGGCCGTGGCCAGGGCCTTGGTCTCGGGCAGGGCGGCGACCGCACGGGCCGAGACGACGTCCCAGATGTTCACGACCCGCAGGATCTCGGGCGCCGTGTGCAGCTTCGCGAAGGCCTCGGCCTTCTCGCTCAGAGCGTTCATGCCTGTTCTCCGTTCGTGCGACCGGCATCGGCCACGATGGCCTCGGCAATCGGGGTCTGCCCGGCACCGAAGCGGATGAAGCGCCCCACCGTGGCGGGCTGCAGGAGTACGGCCGCCGCGACGGCCGCGACGTCGGCTCGCGAGACCTCGGCCTTGCCCTGCGGCGCCGTGGTGATGCGACCCGTGGGCTCGTCCGTGGTGAGCGTCCCGGGGCCGAGGATCGTCCAGTCCAGATCGCTGGCGCGCAGGTGGTCGTCGGCCGCGAGCTTCGCGTCCGCGTAAGCGAAGAACGCGTCGTCGGGGTCGATGCCGTGGTCGGGCGTCGAGCCGATCCACGAGACCATGACGAAACGTCGAACGCCGGCCTTCGAGGCCGCGTCGATCGCTCGTTGCGCGGCATCGCGGTCGACCGCGTACGTGCGCTCGGCGCTGCCGCCGCCCGCTCCCGCCGACCAGACCACGGCATCCGCTCCCGAGAAGGCCTCGACCATCTCGCCCACATCGGCCTTCTCGACATCGAGCACGAGCGGCGTGGCGCCCGCGCTCTCGATGTCGGACGACTGCTCCGCCGCGCGGATGACCGACGTCGCCTCGTCTCCACGGTCGGCGAGCAGCCGAGCCAGATGGAGGGCCACCTTGCCGTGCCCTCCCACGATCACGATGCGTTCCATGTCACTGTCCTCCTACTTTGTCGATCGACATCTTCAGGATCACTCGATCCGCGCTGTCCGGCGGAGCCGCCTGCTCGGCGTTGCCGTAGCGCCGCCCGAGGCGCACGTAGAACGCCCCTGTCGGGTCGGGCTCGGCCGCGATCAGACGCCCGCGCACCTCGACATAGCGATACGGGCGTTCGGGATCGAACACCATCAGGCTCATCGAGGGGTTGCGCTGCAGGTTGCGGAACTTCTGCCGCGTCGAGGTGTGCGTGAAGAGCAGGTGCTCCCCGTCGAACTCGAACCACATCGGATTGACCTGCACCGTGCCGTCGGGGCGAACGGTACCGAGGCTGCCGTAGTTCGGGTTCTCGAGGAGGTCGCGGTGTTCGTCGGGGATCATCCGTGTCCTTTCGCCGAGGATCCTGGACCGACCCTACGCACCACCCCCGACATGCCCCGCGGGCTTGACGACCCCCGCGAGCGGCTCCGTGTCAGTCGACGTCGCCGTCCACGTAGACCCAGCGCCCGCCGCGCCGCGCGAACCGGCTGCGTTCGCGCAACTCGCCACGCTCACGGCCATGCCGCCATGCGGCGCGGAAGGTCACGGTCGCGGCATCGCCGTCCTCGGAGGCATCCTCGATCACGAGCGCTATCCACTCCGTGCCGTCGTCGACGACGATGTCGTCGGGGCGGGTGCGCGGATGCCATGACCTGGCCAGATGCCCCGCGTCGCCGACCGAGAACGCGGTGTAACGCGAACGCATCAACCGTTCCGCGCTCGGGGCGACCGCGCCGTCCAGGATGGGTCCGCAGCACTCGCCGAACGGAGCGCGACCGCACGGGCACGCGGCGTCCGGTGCCGGACGATACGAGGCGGAGCCGAAGGACATCCGGCCACTCTAGGTCAGCGGGCCACCCCGCGTGCCAGGATCGAGGGCGTGACCGATCGCCTCATGCTCCTCGACACCGCCTCGCTCTATTTCCGCGCGTTCTACGGGGTACCCGACAAGGTCAAGGCGGCCGACGGCTCGTCGGTGAACGCCGTGCGGGGCCTGCTCGACATGATCGCGAAGCTGGTCACGACGTACGAGCCCTCGCGGCTCGTCGCCTGCTGGGACGACGACTGGCGCCCCGCGTGGCGCGTCGACCTCCTGCCGAGCTACAAGGCCCATCGCGTGGTCGAGGCCGTTCCCGCCGGGCCCGACGTCGAGGAGGTCCCCGATCCGCTCGAAGCGCAGATCCCCCTCATCCGCGAGGCGCTGGCCGTGCTCGGCATCCCCGTGGTGGGCGCCGCCGAGCACGAGGCCGACGACGTCATCGGGGTCCTCGCCACGCGCGCCGACGTCCCGGTCGACGTCGTCACCGGCGACCGCGACCTCTTCCAACTGGTCGACGACGATCGCGGCATCCGGATCGTCTACACCGCTCGAGGGATGAGCAATCTCGAGCTCGTCGACGACGCGGCCGTCTTCGCCAAGTACGGCGTCCACGCCAAGCAGTACGCCGACTTCGCGGTGCTGCGCGGCGACCCCTCCGACGGGCTGCCCGGCGTTTCGGGCATCGGCGAGAAGTCCGCTGCGGCGCTGCTCACCGCGTGCGGCGACCTCGACGGCATCCGCGCGGGGGTCCTCGAGGGCACCGCGGGAACACCCGCCCAGCGCGCGAAGATCGCCGCCGCCGCGGACTACCTCGAGGTCGCCCCGACCGTGGTGCGCGTCGCGCGCGAGCTCGACCTCGAGCCCTTCGACGACCGCCTCGGCCGCGTGCACCGGTCCGCCGCGGAAGAACTCGCCGAGCGTTGGAACCTCGGATCGTCGATGACGAGGGCGCTGGCCGCCCTCCCCGCCTGAGCGGGCTCAGCGACCGCGCTCGAGCCAGGCGCGCAAGCGCTCGAGCGGCCAGGTCGTGACGATCCGGTCGACGGGCACCTGCAGAGCCTCGGCGCGCGCGGCACCGAAGTCCAGCAGCGACAGCTGACCGGGAGCGTGCGCGTCCGAATCGATCGCGAAGAGGCATCCCGCCTCGATCGCCAGAGCCAGCAGGTCATCCGGAGGATCCTGTCGCTCGGGTCGCGAATTGATCTCCACCGCCACACCCGAGGCCGCCGCCGCTGCGAAGACCTCGCGCGCGTCGAACTCCGATCGAGGTCGCGTCCCCCGCGCTCCCTCCACGAGCCGGCCGGTCACATGCCCGAGCACGTCGACCCGCGGGTCGCTCGCCGCCGCGACGAGCCGTTTCGTCATGGGCCCGCGTTCCATGCGCAGCTTGGAATGAGCGGATGCCACGACCACATCGAGCGCGTGCAGCAGCTCGTCCTCCTGGTCGAGGGCACCGTCGTCGAGGATGTCGACCTCGATGCCGCTGAGGAGCGTGAACCCGTCGCCTCGATGACCGCGCACGATGTCCATCTGCGCGCGGAGCCGCTCGGGCGAGAGCCCGTTCGCGACGGTGAGTCGCGGAGAGTGATCGGTGAGGGCGAGGTACTCGTGACCGAGTCCGCGCGCCGCGTCGACCATGGCCTCGATCGGCGTCAGTCCGTCGGACCACTCGCTGTGGCTGTGCAGGTCGCCTCTGAGCTGCGCCCGCAGCTCGGAGCCGCCCACCGGCGCCGATTCGGCGCGCAGCTTCGCCAGGCGCTCGGGCACCTGGCCCGTGAGCGCCTGCTGGATGACCGAGAAGGTGGACTCACCGATGCCCGCACGACGACGCAACGCAGGATCGCGCAGTTGCACGTCGCTCAAGCCCGCGATCGCGGCGGCCGCCGTGCGGAAGGCCTTCGACTTGTACCGCGAGGATCGCTCCCGCTCGAGCAGGTACGCGATCTCCGTGAGCGCGTCGAGCGGGTCCACGGCTACTCCGCCAGCGCTCTCGACGCCTCGACCCAGTCGTCGAGCTTCGCGGAGGCGCGGCCGTCGTCGATCGCGGCCGCGGCGTCGGCCATGGCCTCGACCAGTCGCTCGAGGATCGGACGCTGCACCTGCGCGGCATCCTGGAACAGTCGGAACGACACCAGACCGGCCGCGGCGTTCAGCAGCACGATGTCGCGCACGGCCCCGAGGTCGCCGCCGAGCACGCGCCGCACCACGGCGGCGTTGTGGTCGGGAGACCCGCCCAGCAGGTCGTCCATGTCGGCGAGCGGGATGCCGAGATCGCGCGGATCCAGGTCGTGCTCGTGGACGTCACCGCGGCTGATCTCCCACACCCGGCTGTGCCCGGTGGTGGTCAGCTCGTCGAGACCGTCGTCGCCGCGGAACACCAGGGCGGTCGCTCCGCGCGTGCGGAAGACGCCCGTGATGAGCGGCACGCGGTCGAGGTGCGCGACGCCCACCGCATTGGCCTCGGCGCGCGCGGGGTTGCAGAGCGGGCCGAGGAAGTTGAACACCGTCGGCACGCCGAGCTCCGACCGGGTGGCCGCTGCGTGGCGGAAGCCCGGGTGGAAGGCCGAGGCGAAGGCGAAGGTGATGCCCGTGCGGTCCAGGATCTCGGCGACCTTCTCGGGCGACAACGTCAACCCGATCCCCAGAGACGACAACACGTCCGAAGACCCCGAGGCCGAGCTCGCGGCACGGTTGCCGTGCTTGACGACGGGAACTCCGGATGCCGCGGCCACGACAGCCGCCATCGTCGAGATGTTCACGGTGCCGTAGCGGTCGCCGCCCGTGCCGACGATGTCGAGGACATCGGCGCGGACCGGGAGGGGCACCGCGGCTTCGAGGATCGCGTCGCGGAAGCCGACGATCTCCTCGACCGTCTCGCCCTTGGCCCGCAGCGCCATGAGGAACCCGCCGAGTTGAGAGGGCGTCGCCTCCCCCGCCATGACCTTGCGCATGGCCCAGGTGGACTCCGACACGCTGAGGTCGTCGCCGGCCAGCAACGACGAGAGGAGATCGGGCCAGGTGAAACGTTCCGCCATGCCATGATCCTTCCACACGCGTGTCGCGCGACAGCGCTCCGCACCCGCCGACGAAACAGCCTCCGTACCGGGGATTACTTGGAGATTCTGAGGCTTCCCTAAGTCTCGACGATGGAATATCGCAGGGTAGGGATGGGAATATCGGGCTCTCGGATCGCGCATAATGGAACGGTGACGACCTCAGCGACGTATTCCCAGGCTGTGCGTGCCGTGAAGCGGCCCGACCCGGTCGCCGTGGGCACCATCGTGTGGCTGGGCAGCGAGGTCATGTTCTTCGCCGGCCTGTTCGCGATCTACTTCACCCTCCGCAGCACGTCGGCCTCTCTGTGGGCCGAAGAGACGCAGCTGCTGAACGTTCCCTTCGCGACCGTCAACACGATCATCCTCGTGCTGTCTTCGGTCACCTGCCAGATGGGCGTCTTCGCCGCGGAGCGGTACCAGCCGTACCGCACCGGCAAGGCCACCGGCTTCCTGAAGTGGGGAATGGTGGAGTGGTTCTACCTCACCTTCATCCTCGGCGCGGTCTTCGTGTCGGGTCAGGTGTGGGAGTACGCGACCCTGGTAGCCGAAGGCATGCCCATCAGCGCCAACCCCTACGCCTCGGCCTTCTACATCACCACCGGCTTCCACGCCCTGCACGTGACGGGTGGCCTCATCGCCTTCCTGCTCGTGATCGGCCGTGCGTACGCCGTGAAGAACTTCGGTCGGAAAGAGATGACCACCTCGATCGTCGTGTCGTACTACTGGCACTTCGTCGACGTCGTCTGGATCGCCCTGTTCTTCGTCATCTACTTCCTCAAGTAAGAGAGCAGTACTCCACATGGCACGCGAGAAGAAGACTCGTCGGGCGTCCGGGCGTCGTAGCCCCCTGGCCGCCGCCGCGCTCATCGGCATCGGACTCCTCCTGACCGGAGGCGTCTACGCCGGCGCATCGGCCGCGATGGCCGCTACCTCCAGCACCCCCACGAGCGAGGCGAACTCGGCGTCGGCGGTCGAAGAAGGGCAGAAGCTCTTCCAGGCCAACTGCGCCACGTGCCATGGTCTCGACCTGCAGGGCAGCCAGCAGGGCCCGTCGCTCTTCGGCGTCGGCGAGCTCTCGGTGCACTTCCAGGTGTCGACCGGTCGTATGCCGTTGCAGGCCCAGGGTCCGCAGGCTCCGGTCAAGCCCGTGCAGTTCACCGAGGAGCAGGTCAACGCGATCGCCGCGTACGTCCAGTCATCGGCCCCCGGCCCGAGCTACCCCACCGAAGACCTGGTCGACGGTCAGGGCGACCTGTCGCACGGCGCAGAGCTCTTCCGCATCAACTGCGCCATGTGCCACAACGTGGCCGGCGCCGGTGGCGCGCTCACCGAGGGCAAGTACGCCCCCGACCTGCACACCACCACCCCGGTCAACATCTACGCGGCCATGGTCACCGGCCCGCAGAACATGCCGGTGTTCAACGACCTGAACCTCACCCCCGAAGACAAGCGCGACGTCATCTCCTACCTGATGTACCTGCAGAAGAGCGACTCGCCCGGTGGCTACGCCCTCGGTTCGCTCGGCCCGGTCTCGGAGGGTCTGTTCATCTGGATCTTCGGTATCGGGGCGCTCATCGCCCTGACCGTGTGGATCACGGCGAAGTCCAACTGACCGTCGTCTTCGACATTACGTAAACGCACGAGGAGCACCATGGCACACGAGGACGACGCACTCGAGCACGAGAGGGCTTCCTGGAAGCCCACCTCGGGGCTCGCCGTCGCGGTTCCCGACGCCGTACAGAACCCCGGCCTTCCCGGCCACCGTCAGCGCATGACCGACCAGGACCCGCAGGCGATGAAGCGTGCGGTTCGCACGGTCTACACCCTGTTCTACTTCTCGGTCGCGGCGAGCATCTGGGCGAGCATCGCCTACATGATCTTCCCGATCGAGTCGGGCGCGCTGATCGACATCCGGTACAACAACCTCTTCATCGGACTCGGCATCGCCTTCGCGCTGCTGGCGATCGGCATCGGCACCATTCACTGGGGCAAGTCGGTCATGTCCGACAAGGAGTACATCGAGGACCGTCACGCCACCCGTGGCCGTGACGAGGTCCGCGAGGGTGCGATCAATGTCTTCGCCGAGGCCGACAAGGACTCGGGGTTCGGACGTCGCGAGATCATTCGCAACTCGATGTTCGCCGCCCTGGCCGCCTCGGTCATCCCGGGTATCACGCTGTTCCGAGGCTTGGCGCCGCAGGACCAGGACCCGGTGAAGCTCCTCAGCCACACCATGTGGAAAGAGGGCATGCGCCTGACGCACGACCCCTCGGGTCGTCCGATCCGCGCGGCGGACGTGACCCTGGGGTCCGCCTTCCACGTGATCCCCGAGGAGCTCGCGGGCCTGGGCCACGACGAGGGCTACCTCGAAGAGAAGGCCAAGGCGATCGTTCTGCTCATGCGCATGCAGCCTGAGCAGCTCAACCCCGAGACCAACAATCTGGACTGGTCGTACGACGGCATCATCGCGTACTCGAAGGTCTGCACCCACGTCGGTTGCCCCGTCGCGCTCTACGAGCAGCAGACCCACCACCTCCTGTGCCCCTGCCACCAGTCGCAGTTCGACGTCGCCAACGGTGCGGCCGTCATCTTCGGCCCGGCCGCCCGTCCCCTGCCGCAGCTCCCCATCACCGTCGACGCCGAGGGTTACCTCGTCGCGCAGAGTGACTTCCACGAGCCCGTCGGCCCCAGCTTCTGGGAGCGCTCATGAGCATCGGTACCCATCCCACCGAGAACGTCACCACCGAACCCGCGGTGCACGCGGGTCCCCCCGCGACGAGCGGGCGCGACGGCAAGCCGCTCGGCGGCCGCTTCGTCGGCTCGGTCGCGAACTACATGGACGAGCGCACGAGCATGTCGGGCATCGTCAAGGAGCTCGGCCGCAAGGTCTTCCCCGACCACTGGTCGTTCATGCTCGGCGAGATCGCTCTGTGGAGCTTCGTCGTCGTGCTGCTCTCCGGCACCTTCCTGACGTTCTTCTTCCAGGCCTCGATGGTCGAGACGCACTACAACGGTGCGTACGAGCCCATGCGCGGTATCGCGATGTCCGCCGCCATGGAGTCGGCTCTGCACATCTCGTTCGATCTGCGCGGCGGCCTGCTCGTTCGCCAGATCCACCACTGGGCGGCGCTCGTGTTCGTCGCCGGTATCGGCGTGCACATGCTCCGCGTGTTCTTCACGGGCGCGTTCCGCAAGCCCCGCGAGCTCAACTGGGTCGTCGGCTTCATCCTGTTCATCCTCGCGATGGCCGAGGGCTTCACCGGATACTCGCTCCCTGACGATCTGCTGTCCGGCAACGGCCTGCGCATCATCGACGGCATGATCAAGGGTCTGCCGATCATCGGCACGTGGACCTCGTTCCTGCTCTTCGGTGGCGAGTTCCCCGGTACCGCGATCGTCGGACGCCTCTACACGCTGCACATCCTGCTGCTGCCGGCGATCCTCGTGGCGCTCCTCGCGGTGCACCTCATGCTGATGATCATCAACAAGCACACCCAGTTCGCCGGCCCCGCCCGCACGAACAGCAACGTCGTGGGCTACCCGATGCTCCCGGTCTACGCCTCCAAGATGGGTGGCTTCTTCTTCATCACGTTCGGTGTGATCGTGCTGATCGCCGCTCTCGTGACCATCAACCCCATCTGGAACTACGGTCCGTACGACCCCTCCCCGGTCTCCGCGGGAACGCAGCCCGACTGGTACATCGGCTTCGCCGACGGCATGCTCCGTCTGATCCCGCCGCACCTCGAGTTCGTGCTCTGGGACCACACCTTCTCGTGGAACATCATCATCCCCGTCGGCGTGCTGGGGCTGTTCATCGTCCTGGTTCTCGTGTACCCCTTCATCGAGGCCTGGGTGACCGGAGACAAGCGCGAGCACCACATCGCCCAGCGTCCGCGCAACGCCGCGACGCGCACCGCGATCGGCGCCGCCGGCGTGACGTTCTACGCCGTGATGTGGGCGGCTGCGTCGTCCGACATCATCGCGACGCACTTCCACCTCACGATGGAAGGTGTCATCCACGTCCTGCAGGCCCTGCTGATCCTGGGTCCGATCCTCGCCTACTTCATCGCGAAGCGCGTCTGCATCGCGCTGCAGAAGAAGGATCGCGAGATCGCGCTGCACGGCTACGAGTCCGGTCGCATCGTCCGTCTCCCCGGTGGCGAGTACATCGAGGTCCACCAGCCCGTCGACGAGTACGAGCGCTGGAAGCTGATCGACAACGAGACCTACGAGCCGCTGGTCGTGCGTCCCAACGCCAAGGGTGAGATCCCCTGGTACGAGAACGTCCGCGGTTCCGTGTCGCGCTGGTTCTTCGAGGATCGTCTCGCTCCCCTCACGCAGGCCGAGCTCGACGCCGCGGTGGCTCACCAGCACCACGAACTCGACCACATCGATCACGAAGAGGCCGACGAGATCGCGGGCGCCAACGCTCGTGCCGACGAGGATGGTCGCCCCCGTAACGCGGTGGGTGAGCGTACCGAGGTCGAGATCCCGGCTCCCAAGGGTCTCGAAGAGCGCAACCGCCCGGAGGGCGACAAGAGCGAGTGATCGCCTCCCCCAAGAACCCCGGTGCTTCGGCACCGGGGTTCTTGCGTTCTCCCCGCCGTGCCTCACGTCCGCGAGAGACACGTAGCCCGAGCCACGCCTCCATCCACGCGGAGAGGGTCTGGCAGGCAGGCACCGCGGAATGGCATCCGTGCTCCTCCCCCGGCGTGACGCGCTCCCCTAACGTGGGAGACATGACCGACGCTCAGGATTACTTCTCGCGCCGCCTCGCCTTCGAGACCGACCCCAGCGACGTGTACGCGGCCCAGAAGAACGGCGACCGCTTTGTGCTCGTCGACGTGCGCGGCGACGAGGCCTGGGCGCAGGGACGCATCTCGGGCGCCGTACACATGCCGTATCGAGAAATCGACGGTCGCGCACCTCTCGAGATCGCGCTCGATACCCCCGTCGTGGTGTACTGCTGGAGCCCCGGCTGCAACGCCGGGCAGAAGGGCGCCCTCGCCTTCGCCCGCCTCGGCTACGAGGTCCGCGAGATGATCGGCGGCTACGAGTACTGGGTACGTGAGGGTCAGCCCTTCGAGAACGACCGGAGTCCCTGCGAGCGGGTCTTCGACCCGACGGTCATGGTCGTCCGCTCCTGACCTCGAACACGACCCGGGATGCCGTTAGGCTGCCGAGATGCAGCATCCCCCTCTGGAACCGTTCGACTCCGGGTTCGTGGAAAGGCCGGACGGCGCCCGGCTGTATTGGGAGACCTCCGGTAATCCGCGCGGGCGACCAGCGCTCTATCTGCATGGCGGACCCGGCGGGAATCTCGGCAAGGGCGGGTACCGACGCCGGTTCGACCCCGCCCTTCATCTGATCGTCGGGATCGATCAGCGCGGTTGCGGGCGGAGCGAGCCCTGGGCGATGGATGACCTCTCCAGCCTGCAGCATCAGACCATGGACGACCTCCTCGCCGATATCGAGGCGGTGCGGGTGCATCTCGGCATCGACCGCTGGCTCTTGCACGGAGTGTCGTGGGGATCCACCCTGGCGCTCGCGTACGCCCTCGAGCATCCCGATCGCGTCACGGAGATCGTCAACTTCGCCGTCACGACCGGAGGGCGATGGGAGATCGATTGGATCACCGACGGCATCGCTCCGGTGTTCCCCGAGGCGTATGAGCGCCTCCGTTCGCTCCTGCGCGCGGATGAGCGCACGATCGAGGGCTACGCACGGCTCTTGACCCAGGGCGATCCGCACATGCGCCAAGTGGCCGCCGACCAGTGGGACGAGTGGGAGGCCACCCACATGTCCCTGGGCCCGCTCTCCACCCCGGGTCCGCTGCACGACGACGAGCGGCACAGACGAAACTTCGCCACCCTGGTCTCGCACTACTGGGCGCGCGACTGCTTCCTCACCGGTGACGCGGCCATCCTCGCCCGTGCGGAACAGCTCGCCGGCATTCCCGGGGTCCTCGTCCACGGACGGCGTGACATCAGCGGGCCGGCATTGACGGCGTGGAGACTGCACCGCGCCTGGCCAGGATCCCGCCTCGAGATCGTCGAAGAGGACGGCCACGGTGGACCGCGGAGCGCGGAGCTCTCTCAAGAAGCGATGGACGCGTTCGCCCGGGCATCGCGATGAACGCCGATCGACGAGACCGAGCCTGACCGGACTCTTCGTTGCCGGACGCGTCAGGCTGTTTCGACGTCCTCGGCGAACCAACGCGCCGCAGAACCGCAGAACACCGGGTCGCCGCCCACCGTCTGATCGTCGTCGACGACATCGCAGACGACGACGGTCACGTTATCGCGCGTGCCGGCCTCGAGCGCGAGCGCCACAGCTGCGGCAGCGGCAGATCGTGGGTCCGGCGCCTCACCGACGAGGCGGGCGACATCCGCCTCGGGGACGTAGTCGGTCAGGCCGTCGCTGCAGAGCACCCAGCGGTCGCCGGTCACCGGCGGACGCTCGGCGACGGAGACGACGTCTCCCTCGGCACCGCCGAGCGAAGCCGTGATGATGTTGCGCCGCGGGTGCGCCTGCGCGGCCTCGGGAGGGATGATCCCGTGGTCGACGAGCGCCTGAACATACGAATCATCACGCGTCTCGCGCGTGAACTCGCCGTCGCGGAGCAGGTACGCCCGCGAGTCGCCTGTGTGCGCGAGCAGCAGCTCGCCGCTCACACTGAGGAAGATACCCGTGAACGTCGTCGCCATGCCCTGCAGCGCAGGGTCACGCTCGACGTGGGCGCGGATGTCCCAGTTCGCTTCGCGGATGCGCACGAGCAAGCCGTCGGCATCCATCCCGCCGCCGCGCGTGGCGACGAGGCGATGAAGGAGCGCAGCAGACGCGAGGTCTCCAGAAGGCCCTCCTCCGACGCCATCTGCCACCGCCGCACCCCAGGACGCCGAGAAAGCGGCGTCCTGGTTGGTGGGACGGTGGGAGCCGGCGTCGGAGACGGCGGCCGCATTCAGCCGAATGGGCACGGGATCAGCGCGCGAAGTACCCGCGGTAGTACTCGTACACCCAGCCGACGATGGCGATGACGAAGATCGCGAATCCGACGGGGACGAGCCAGCTTCCGACGGCAAGACCGATCACCGCGATCGCTGCGGAGGCAGCAAGAACGATGGGCCACCACGACCACGGGCTGAACTCGCCCATCTCGGGGTCACCGTCGTCGATGTCCGCCGTGAGGGTGTCCTCGGGAAGATCACCGCGCTGCGCCTTCATGACGCGCGAGATGTAGAACGCGATCATCGACGACATCAGTCCGAGGAAGACGAGCGCGACGCTGCCCACCCACTCGACTCCACCGTGCTGGAGAAGACTCCAGACGGTGTAGACGGCGGCGATCAGGAAGCCGAAGACGGCCAGGAGCCACCAGAGTCCAACGTTGGTACGCATTCTTACTTGACCTCTCCAGCCGCAGAGTCGACCACGGGCGCCTCGGGCGCGTCCTTCGCGGGGCCCACGCCGACCGGGATACCGGCCTCGGGGTGGTTCAGATCGAAGGCGGGACGCTCACTGCGGATACGCGGGATCGAGGTGAAGTTGTGACGCGGCGGGGGGCACGAGGTGGCCCACTCGAGCGAGGCACCGTAGCCCCACGGGTCGTCGACCGTCACGCGCGGCGCCTTGCGGGCGGTGATCCAGACGTTCAGGAGGAACGGGATCATCGACGCGCCGAGGATCATCGACCCGACGGTCGAGAGCTGGTTCTCCCACGTCCATCCATCAGCGGCCGCGTAGTCGGCGTAGCGACGGACCATGCCGTCGACACCCAGCCAGTGCTGGATGAGGAAGGTCATGTGGAAGCCGATGAACAGCATCCAGAAGTGAACCATGCCCAGACGCTCGTTGAGCATCTTGCCCGTCCACTTCGGCCACCAGAAGTAGAACCCGGCGAACATCGCGAACACCACGGTGCCGAACACGACGTAGTGGAAGTGAGCCACCACGAAGTACGAGTCGGACAGGTGGAAGTCGAGCGGGGGCGACGCGAGGATGACGCCGGTCAGACCACCGAAGACGAACGACACGAGGAAGCCGAGGGCGAAGACCATGGGCGTCTCGAAGGTGACCGAGCCGCGCCAGAGCGTTCCGATCCAGTTGAAGATCTTCACGCCGGTCGGGACCGCGATCAGCATCGTCATGAGGGCGAAGAACGGCAGCAGCACACCGCCGGTGACGTACATGTGGTGCGCCCACACCGCGACCGACAGGGCCGCGATCGCGATGGTCGCGTACACGAGGGTCTTGTACCCGAAGATCGGCTTGCGGCTGAAGACCGGGAAGATCTCGGAAACGATGCCGAAGAACGGCAGCGCGATGATGTACACCTCGGGGTGCCCGAAGAACCAGAAGAGGTGCTGCCAGAGGAGCACTCCGCCGTTCTCGGGGCTGTAGATGTGGGCGCCGAGCACGCGGTCGGCCGCGGCGGCGAAGATGGCCGCGGCCAGCACGGGGAACGCAAGCAGGATCAGGATGCTGGTGATCAGCGTGTTCCACGAGAAGATCGGCATGCGCCACATCGTCATACCGGGGGCACGCATCGTGAGCACGGTGGTGATGAAGTTGACCGCACCGAGGATCGTGCCGAAACCGCTGATGCCGAGACCGAGCATCCAGAGGTTTCCGCCGACGCCCGGCGAGAAGCTGGCGTTGGCGAGTGGCTGGTAGGCGAACCAGCCGAAGCCGGCCGCGCCCTGCGGGGTGAGGAAGCCGGAGACGGCGATGGTCGACCCGAACAGGAACAGCCAGAACGCGAACGCGTTCAGACGGGGGAACGCCACGTCGGGGGCGCCGATCTGCAACGGCAGCAGCGCGTTCGCGAAGCCCGCGAACAACGGCGTCGCGAACATGAGCAGCATGATCGTGCCGTGCATGGTGAAGAGCTGGTTGTACTGCTCTTTGGTCGGGATGATCTGCATGCCCGGCTCGAACAGCTCGGCGCGGATGATCAGCGCCATGACACCACCGAGCATGAAGAACATGACGGAGGCGATCAGGTACATGTACCCGATGGTCTTGTGGTCGGTGGAGGTGATCCACTTGACGACCAGGTTGCCCTTCTGCTCGACACGCGTGGTGCTGAGCAGTGCGGCTTGACGCGGCGGGAGAGTCGTCGGCCGCGAGGGGCCCGTCCCCTGGAGCGGAAGCGTCGTGGCCATGATCACTCGTTCCCTTCGGTACCGGCCGTCGTCAGGTTCTGCAGACGCGACAGGTCGCTGATGTCGCCCACGTCGCCGGCACGGCGCAGCGAGTCGAGGTAGGTGTTGTACTCGTCTTCGCTGACGACCTTGACGTTGAAGAGCATGGCGGAGTGGTACTCGCCGCAGAGCTCCGCGCACTTGCCCTCGTACGTGCCTTCACGGGTGGGCGTGAACGACCACTCGTTGTCGCGACCGATGTACATGTCTTTCTTGTAGAGGAAGTCGATGATCCAGAACGAGTGGATGACGTCGCGCGAGCGGAGGTCGATCTTCACGGTCTTGTTCACCGGCAGGTACAGCGTCGGGACGTCCTGGAGGTCGTACCCGTCGGACGTGGCCTTGGCCTGGACGCCCATGGAGTACACGGCGTCGGAGTTGTCTTCCTTCGTGCCGTTGTACTGGAAGTCCCACGCCCACTGCTTGCCGTAGGCGGTGATCGAGACGTCGGGGTTCTCGTACTGCGTCTCGAGCGTGTTCTGGTCGCGCGCCGTGAAGGCGAAGAAGCCCACCACCAGAATGAGCGGCACGACCGTGTAGAAGATCTCGACCGGCATGTTGTAGCGCAGCTGCACCGGCAGACCGGACTGACCCTTGCGACGGCGGTACGCGATGACCGACCACAGCATGAGGCCCCAGGTGATCACACCCACGGCGAGAAGGACGATCCACGAGTTGACCCAGAGCCCTGCGACCATGTCGGTGTGGTTCGTGGCGGCCGGGCCGTCATCGACGAAGCCAGGCAGGAAGCCGTGGAGCTGGGTGGTGGTGCAGCCGGAGAGGGCCGCGACGGATGCGATTCCGAGGGGAAGCGCTGCCCAGCGAAGGCGACGTTTGGAGGGCACAATGCACCTTTCCGGGTCGTGGATGTTGCTCTGACAGTCTAGAGCAACCTCTCACCGTTCTCAGGCCATTCGTCCAGTGCCGAGACATCGAGAACCCCCGGTTTCCGCGGTGTGATCCGGGATTCCGGGGGCTCTCGATTCGGCGCCGGAGACTGGCGTCGGGGTCAGTGGAAACTGTCTCCACAGGCGCAGGAACCCTGCGCGTTGGGGTTGTCGATCGTGAAGCCCTGCTCCGAGATCGTGTCCTTGAAGTCGATGTTGGCGCCGTCGAGGTACGGAACGCTCATGTCGTCGACGATGACCTCGACGCCGTCGAAGTCGACGACCTTGTCTCCGTCGAGGTAACGCTCGTCGAAATACAGCTGGTATATGAGGCCGGAGCAGCCGCCGGGCTGGACGGCGACGCGCAGACGCAGGTCGTCGCGGCCCTCCTGCGAGAGCAGGCTCTTCACCTTGTCGGAAGCGGCCGCGGTCAGGCCGACGCCGTGCTCGCGGGTGTCGGCGGAGGACGACAGTGTGGTGTCGGTCATGGCGATGCCCTTCGGTTGTTCGGTCGCGGGGACGGGACGAGTCTACGCCCGTCCCGCCCGCGCGGCCTCGATCAGTGCGAGCGCGCGTTCAGACGCGCGAGCAACAGCGCCTCGGAGACCAACGCGTTGCGGAAGGTCTCGAGGTGCAGCGACTCGTTCGGACTGTGCGCCCGGGCGTGGGGATCTTCCACGCCCGTCACGAGGATCTGCGCCTCCGGGAACTCGCGGACGAGGTCGGAGATGAACGGGATCGATCCGCCGATGCCGACGTCGATGGAGTCGACCCCGTATCCGTCGGCGAACGACGCCCGCGCCTCTTCCACGGCCCACCCGCTCGTGTCGACGAGGAACGAGTCACCGCAGTCGACGTCGCTGAATTCCAACTGCGCTCCGAACGGGGCGTGGGCGCGCAGATGCGCCTCGACCGCGGCGAAGGCCTCTCGGGCGTCCTGCCCGGGGGCCACGCGCGCGCTGATGACCACACTCGTCTGCGGAGAGAGGGTGTTGGATGCCGCCTCGACCGGGGTGGCATCCCAACCGGTGATCGTGATCGACGGCTTGTTCCAGATGCGGCTGAGGATCGAATCGCGTCCGATCGGGCTCACACCCTCGAGCAGGCCGGATTCGGCGCGGAGCGCGGACTCGTCGTAGGCGGGCGTCTCGGCGTCGCGCACGGCGAGGCCGTCGACCGCGACGGCGCCGTCGTCGTCCCACAGGGTCGCGAGCAGCTTGACCGCGGCGAGCATGGCATCCGGAACCGCCCCGCCCATCATCCCGGAGTGCGACGCGTGTTCGAGAGTGCGCACGGTCAGGGTGAAGCGGGCGTTGCCGCGCAGGGAGACGGTCAGACCGGGGGTGCGCTCGTCCCAGTTGCCGGAGTCGGCGACGACGATCACGTCGGAGCGGAGGACCTCGGCGTTGTCGGCGAGGAACTGCCCGAAGGAGCGCGAGCCGTACTCCTCCTCGCCCTCGATGAAGACGGCGATGCCGAGGTCGAGGTCGTCGCCGAGAACCTCGGAGACGGCCCGGATGGCCCCGACGTGGGCCATGACGCCGGCCTTGTCGTCGGCAGCGCCGCGACCGTAGAGTCGCCCGTCGCGGACGGTGGGCTCGAACGGCGGCGAATCCCAGAGCGCCTCGTCTCCGGGGGGCTGCACGTCGTGGTGGGCGTAGAGCAGCACCGTGGGGCGACCGTTTCGGGCCGCGCGCGTGGCGAGAACGGCGGGCTGACCGAACTCCTCGGTTCCGGGGATCGCGGCGCGCTTCACCTCGACGGAATCGAAGACGCCGGTGCCCTCGAGGAGGGCGGCCACGGCGTCCGCGCTCTTCACGAGCGCGGACTGGTCGAAGGCCGGCCATGCGATCGAGGGGATGCGTACGAGGGAGCCGAGATCGGCGAGGGCGGAGGGGATGCCGGCGTCCGCTGCTTTTTGCACAGCGTCCTGCCGGGACAGGTCGAGGGTCATGCGGGTAATCTTAAATCTCCCGATCAGCGAAGCACCGAGGTTTCCCGTGGCCAAGTCCCCCGCACCCGCCCCCAACGACACTCCCGTCGAGCCGACGGAGCTCGGTTCGGGCAAGGGCCGCGCGACGCCGTCGCGCGCCGAGCAGGAGGCCGCCCGCAAGCGTCCGCTCGTGCCCGACACCAAAGAGGCCAAGGCCCGCGCCCGCGCCGAGCTCGCCGCTCAGCGCGAGAAGGCGCGCATCGGAATGGCCGCCGGCGAGGAGAAATACCTCCCCGTGCGCGACCGCGGTCCGCAGCGTCGCTTCGCCCGCGATTTCGTCGACGCCGGGTGGCACCTCGGTGAGGGCGTCATGCCCTTCATGATCCTCGTGATCGTGGCGACCCTGATCCCCGTCTCGTTCTTCCAGTACTGGTCGTTCGTGGCGCTGTGGATCTTCATCCTCTTCGTCGTCGGCGACATGATCATCACGTCGATCCGCATCAAGAAGGCCGCCAAAGAAAAGTTCGGCGAGAGCCGGCTCGAGAAGGGCCTCGGCTGGTACGCCGCGATGCGCACCGTCCAGATGCGCTTCATGCGCCTCCCCAAGGCGCAGGTCAAGCGCGGTCAGTACCCCGTCTGACCCCGGGTTCCACGAAACGGCGCGCCTTCGGGCGCACCGTTTCTGCGTTCCGGGCCCATCACCCCATTTCGGCGTTGAGTGTCCAAGACACGCCGCTCGAGAACGTCTGGGCACGGCGTGTTCTGGACACTCGACACGCGTGCCGGCGCCTGCGGGCGGGGTCCGCGCCGGGTCGCGGGAGTGAGAGACGCTCGCGCGGATCAGCGGGGGCGGACGAGACCGCGGTTGATCTGGCGGGCCCACAGCGGGCCGCGATAGAGGAATCCGGTGTACCCCTGCACGAGGGTCGCACCGGCGTCGAGGCGCTCGCGCACGTCGGCAGCGGTCTCCACTCCCCCGGCCGAGATCACGACGAACTCCGCCGGGACGACCTCGCGGACGAGCCGGAGCACGTCGACGGCACGCTTCTTCAACGGCGCGCCCGACAGCCCACCGTCGCCCATCGCCTCCACTCTCGCGGCATCCGTGCTCAGACCTGTTCGCGCGATCGTCGTGTTCGTGGCGATGATGCCGGCGAGCCCCGAATCGACGGCGAGGCGCGCGATGTCCTGCACCTCCGCGTCGTCGAGATCCGGGGCGATCTTCACGAGCAGGGGCGTATCGCCCGCGGCATCCCGCACCTCGGTCAGGAGCGGACGCAGCGTCTCGACGGCCTGCAGACCCCGCAGACCGGGAGTGTTGGGAGAGGAGACGTTGACGACGAGGTAGTCGGCGAGAGGGGCGAGCAGTCGCGCGCTGCGGACGTAGTCGGTCGTGGCGTCCTCGACGGCGACCACGCGGCTCTTGCCGATGTTGACGCCGATGATCGGGCGCCGACGCGAACGACGCACGCGGCGCAGTTTCGCCGCGGCCGCGGCCGCACCGTCGTTGTTGAACCCCATGCGGTTGATGACCGCGCGATCGGCCACCAGGCGGAACAGACGGGGTTTGGGGTTGCCCGGCTGCGGGAGCGCGGTGATGGTCCCCACCTCGACGTGTCCGAACCCGAGGGCTCCGAGGCCACTGACCATCGTGACGTTCTTGTCGAAGCCCGCGGCGACGCCGAAAGGCGAGTCGAACACGAGGCCGAGCGCCTCGACCTTCTGCGCGGGCACGGGCGCGGTGAAGCGACGGACGAGGGATGCCACCGGCCCCGCCCCCGCAGCACGGATCACGACCGCGCCGAGATGGTGAGCGACCTCGGGGTCGAGGCGGGTGAGGACCGTACGGAAGAGAAGGGGATACATCCCCGCCAGGTTACTGGACCGGGTCGTCCTCGCCGATCCGTGCCGTCGAGCGCTCGGCGTGGTCGGCCCGCAGCTGAGCGATCGCGACGTCGAAGTCGTCGAGCGAGTCGAACGCCTGATAGACGCTCGCGAAGCGCAAGTAGGCGACCTCGTCGAGCTCGCGCAGCGGACCGAGGATCGACAGACCGATCTCGTTCGCCTCGATCTGCGACGACCCGGTCTGACGGATGTTCTCTTCGACCTGCTGGGCGAGCACCGCCAGGTCGGCATCGGTCACCGGCCGCCCCTGGCACGCCTTGCGGACGCCCGACATGACCTTCTCCCGGCTGAAGGGCTCCACGACACCGGAGCGCTTGATGACGTTGAGGCTGGCGGTTTCCACCGTCGAGAAACGCCCGCCGCACTTGGGACACTGGCGACGTCGACGGATGCTGAGGCCATCGTCGCTCGTGCGCGAGTCGATGACGCGAGAGTCCGGGTTCCGGCAGAAGGGGCAGTGCATGACGCCGCCAGACTACGCGTCGAAGCGCGCGGTCACGGCCTCGCCGTGCGCGGGCAGCGCCTCGGCGTCGGCGAGGGTCACGATGGCATCGCGCACCCGCGCGAGGGCGTCGCGGTCGTACTCGACGACCTGCTGGGGCCGCAGGAAGGTCGCCGCCGACAGACCGGCGCCGTAGCGTGCCTGTCCCCCGGTGGGCAGCACGTGGTTACTGCCCGCGAGATAGTCGCCGAGGCTGACCGGGGTGTAGGGGCCGACGAACACGGCGCCCGCGTTGACGAAGTCCTCGGGCCGCGGGTCGGAGAGGTGCAGCTCGAGATGCTCGGGCGCGTAGGCATTGCTGAACGCGGTGGCCTGGGCGAGGTCGTCGACCAGCACGACGGCCGACTGCGGGCCGTGGAAGGCCGCGGTGACGCGCTCGCTGTGGCGGGTCGCGGCGACGCGGCCGGGGAGCGCCGCGAGCACGGCCTCGGCCAGGTCGGCGGAGGCGGTGACCAGCACGGCGGAGGCCTGCTCGTCGTGCTCGGCCTGGCTGACCAGGTCGGCGGCGACGAGGGAGGGGACGGCGCTGTCGTCGGCGACCACGAGGATCTCGGTCGCTCCGGCCTCGGAGTCCGTTCCGACCCGACCCGCGACGGCGCGCTTGGCGGACGCCACGAAGTTGTTGCCGGGGCCGGTCACCACATCGACCGGGTCGAGCCCGATCTCGCCGACGCCGTGGGCGAAGGCGCCGATCGCTCCCGCGCCGCCCATGGCGTAGACCTCGGTGACGCCCAGCAGCTTGGCGGCGGCGAGGATGACCGGGTGCACGCGGCCGCCGAACGCGGCCTGCGGCGGAGAGGCGAGGGCCACCTCGCGCACTCCCGCCACCTGTGCGGGAACGACGTTCATCACGACGCTCGAAGGATAGACGGCCTTGCCACCCGGGACGTACAGACCCACGCGGCGCACCGGCTGCCACCGCTGGGTCACGCGTGCACCCTCGCCGAGCTCGGTGACGACGGGGGCAGGCACCTGGGCCGCGGACGCGGTGCGCACGCGCGCGATGGCCTCGTCGAGAGCGGCACGGATGCCGGGATCCAGATCGCGCAGGGCTTCGTCGAGGTGGTCGGCTGGCACGCGCAGGGCGTGATCGCTCACCCGGTCGAAACGCGCGGCCTGCTCGCGAAGAGCTTCTTCGCCGCGCCGGGCGACGTCGTCCACCAGCCGGGCGGCGGTG
The DNA here is from genome assembly GCA_022702225.1 of Microbacteriaceae bacterium. Classification (GTDB taxonomy): domain Bacteria; phylum Actinomycetota; class Actinomycetes; order Actinomycetales; family Microbacteriaceae; genus Microbacterium. The sequence continues at coordinate 29,765 of JAKOMY010000363.1, forward strand.
GCGAGAGCCTCGTCGCGGGCGGCGTCGGCTCGCGGGACGACGGCGAGAAGCTCGGCCGGCGAGAGCACGCGGCCGCGGAGATCGATCGTGCGAAGCATGTGTTCCAGGCTACCGGCGCCTGCGAGCCGCCTCGCGCGGGGCGGGCGGCTCGCAGGCTCTGTTCAGCCGCGTGTGACGCCGGAGACGTCGTGCAGGTAGCCGATGCGGCCGTCGTCGTGGCGGACGACGAAGGTCTCGCCGCGGTCCTCGATCACGAGCGCCCACGCCGTGGGACCGATGTGGAAGATCGGTGTGCCGTAGTCGTCGACGATCTCGCGCTGCTCGGGAGCAAGCGCCCAGAACGCCTGCGCGTGCGGGTGGTCGTCGTGAGCGGTGCGCTGCTGGGCGGTGGGCTCGTCGCCCGCGGGGGCCTCCCAGCGCGAGTGATCCTCGCGATCGTCGTCATCGGCTCGCAGCGGAGCGAACACATCGGTGTCGTTGGCGTCGGCATGGGCGGGGAACACGCTGGTCGCCGGTGCCGGGTCGTGCGAGAGATCGGTCGAGCCGGTGTAGCTGCCCGGGACGGGGACGTCTGCCCCGGCCTCGGCGCCCGAGTCGGCGGCCGCCACGGGGGTCGCCGTCTGCTCCGCCGCCTTCGGGGTACGCGGGGTACGCGGGCGCGCCACGACCGGACGGATCGGACGGGCGTTGCGGTGAGCCGGGATCTCTTCTCGACCACGGAAATCGGCCGAGAAGGGCGGGATCAGCGGCGCGAACACGGTGAGGACGACGCCCGCCAGCAGGAGGACGGCCTCGACCCAGATCACCCAGGAGCGCGTCCAGACACCGTTCGAATCGAAGACCGCGACCGTGTCCCACACCCACGCGATCCACACCAGGGCCGCGACGGCGAAGGCGACGGAGGCGAACTGGTCGATGCCGAGCGAGCCGACGCGCCGGATGCCCTGGGGCGACAGGCGCCGGAGCACGATGAGGCCGACCGCGACGGTGGGAAGGGCGATGGACGGGATCCACCACAGACCCGAGAGCCAGACGTTGGCACCACCGACGAGGACACCGGAGCCCGATTCGAGGATGTTGGTGCGGAAGAACGAGACGAAGAACGCCACGACCCAGATGCCGAGGAGCGCGACCTCGCGAACGGAGAACGGACCGACGCCGTAGTTGGGGCGGTCGGCACCTCCGTCGACCTGCGAGTGAGTGCCGGTGCGGGCGTTCGCGTGCGCCGCGGCGGGTACGGACCCGCCGCGGGATCCGGCGTCGAGAGCGCCGGTGTCGTGGCCTCCCGTGTCGGTCAGATCTGCGACGTCGCCATCGGAGCCCCGTCGACGGGCGCCGGTCGGCTGGTAGGGCGCGCGATCCTCGGTGCGGGATGGGTCGAGTGCGTCGGGGTCGGTGGGCGTGAAGCCGTCGTGGGGGGTCGGATCGGTCACGGTGGTCCTTTCGGAGGGCGGCAAGCGCCCGGTCATCCTAACCAGGGGGTCCCCAGCATCCGCTGGGGTTGCAACTCTTTACGGAGGTGCGTCGATCAGCCGAGGCAGTTCGGGCCGAGGAGGCCCTTGAGCTCGCCGAACAGGTCGGCGGTCACGCGGACGGGCATCGGCACCTCGAACACCTTGGCGGTGCCGCCTTTGTGCAGCTTGAGGACGACCTCGGTCGAACCGGAATGCCGGCGCAGCATCTGCGCGAGCTCGCCGACGAGAGCCTCGTTCGCGCGCTGCTCCGGAACGACGAGGGTGAGCCCGCCCGCATCGTCGAGGCCCTCGAGGTCGGGAGCGAAGGCGCTCTGCGCGTGCAGGTTCAGCCCGTCGTCCCGACGCGAGACCCGACCACGCACCACGAGGATGGAGTCTCCCTGCAGGATCGGCGCGAACTCCGCGTAGGTCTTGCCCATGAACATCACGGTCACCTCGCCGTTGAAGTCCTCGACGGTGACCATGCCGTAAGGGTTGCCGCTCTGCTTCGCGACGCGGTGCTGGACACTCGTCAGCAGGCCCGCCACGGTGACCTGATCGCCGTCCTGGACGTCCTCGGAGGCGAGGAGATCGTGGATCGACGTCGAGGCGTGCTTGGCGAGGGGCACCTCGAGACCGGCCAACGGGTGGTCGGACACGTAGAGCCCGAGCATCTCGCGCTCGAAGGCGAGTTTGTCCTTCTTGGTCCACTCGGGACGCTCGGGGACCTTCTCGACCTGCTGCGGTTCATCCCACAGCGAGTCGAAGTCGAAACCCACCTCGCCGTTCGCCTCGCGACGCTTGTCGAGCACGGCCCCCTCGCACGCGTCCTCGTGGATCTCGACGAGAGCGCGGCGGGTCGACCCGAGCGAGTCGAAGGCGCCGGCCTTGATGAGCGATTCCACCGTGCGCTTGTTCGCCACGTGCAACGGAACCTTCGACAGGAAGTCGTGGAACGACGTGTACTTGGCATCTTGTCTGGCCGAGACGATCCCGTCGACGACGTTCGTTCCGACGTTGCGGACGGCTCCGAGGCCGAAGCGGATGTCCTCGCCGACGGCCGCGAAGAAGCGGATCGACTCGTTGACGTCGGGCGGCAGCACCTTGATCCCCATGCGACGGCACTCGTTGAGGTAGACCGCCATCTTGTCCTTCGAGTCCCCGACGCTCGTGAGCAGAGCGGCCATGTACTCGGCGGGGTAGTGCGCCTTGAGGTAGGCGGTCCAGTACGACACGAGACCGTAGGCGGCGGTGTGCGCCTTGTTGAAGGCGTAGTCCGCGAACGACTCGAGCACCTTCCACAGCGTCTGCTGCGCGACCTCGCCGAAACCGCGCTCGGTCATGCCGCCGAAGAACGTCTCTTTCTGCTTGTCGAGCTCGCTCTTCTTCTTCTTGCCCATCGCGCGGCGCAGCAGGTCGGCCTGGCCGAGGGTGTACCCGGCGACACGCTGGGCGACGGCCATCACCTGCTCCTGGTACACGATCAGGCCGTACGTGGTGTCGAGGATGTCCGCCAGCGGTTCTTCGAGCTCGGGGTGGATGGGCTCGATCTCTTGCTGCTTGTTCTTTCGCAGCGCGTAGTTGATGTGCGAGTTCACGCCCATGGGGCCCGGGCGGTACAGCGCGAGCACCGCCGAGATGTCCTCGAAGTTGTCGGGGCGCATGAGACGCAGAAGCGAACGCATCGGCCCGCCATCGAGCTGGAACACACCGAGCGTGTCCCCGCGGGCGAGGAGCTCGTACGAGGCGGGGTCGTCGAGCTCGAGGTCCTCGAGCACGAGGGGGTGACCGCGGTTGGCTTCGATGTTGTCGAGGGCGTCGTTGATGATCGTGAGGTTTCGAAGCCCCAGGAAGTCCATCTTGATCAGGCCGAGCGACTCGCACGCCGGGTAGTCGAACTGCGTGACGATCTGGCCGTCCTGCTCGCGGCGCATGATCGGGATGATGTCGATCAGCGGCTCGCTCGACATGATGACACCGGCCGCGTGCACGCCCCACTGGCGCTTCAGGTTCTCAAGGCCCAGAGCGGTATCGAAGACCGTCTTGGCCTCGGCATCGGTCTCGATGAGGGTGCGGAACTCGCTCGCCTCTTTGTACCGGGGATGCTCGGGGTTGAACATGCCGTCGAGCGGCATGTCCTTGCCCATCACGGCCGGGGGCATGGCCTTGGTGAGGCGGTCTCCCATGCTGAAGGGGAATCCGAGCACGCGACCGGCGTCCTTCAGCGCCTGCTTGGCCTTGATCGTGCCGTAGGTCACGATCTGGGCGACGCGCTCGTCGCCGTACTTCTCGGTGACGTATTGGATGACCTCGCCGCGGCGACGGTCGTCGAAGTCGACGTCGAAGTCGGGCATCGAGACGCGGTCGGGGTTGAGGAAGCGCTCGAAGATGAGGCCGTGCTGCAGCGGATCGAGGTCGGTGATCTTCATCGCGTACGCGACCATCGAGCCGGCGCCGGAACCACGGCCGGGACCGACGCGGATCCCGTGGTCCTTCGCCCAGTTGATGAAGTCGGCGACGACGAGGAAGTACCCGGGGAACCCCATCTGGAGGATGACGTCGGTCTCGTACTCGGCCTGCTTGCGCACGGCATCCGGGATGCCGCCGGGGTATCGGTCGTGAAGCCCGTTCTCGACCTCTTTGATCATCCAGCTGCCCTCGGTCTCGCCGTCGGGCACGGGGAAGCGCGGCATGTAGTTGGCCGAGGTGTCGAACTCGACGTCGCAGCGCTCGGCGATGAGCAGCGTGTTGTCGCACGCCTCGGGGTGATCGCGGAACACCTGACGCATCTCGGCGGGCGACTTGACGTAGTAGCCGTCACCGTCGAACTTGAAGCGCTTCGGATCGTCGAGCGTCGAGCCCGACTGCACGCAGAGCAGCGCGGCGTGGCTCGTCGCGTCGTGCTGGTGCGTGTAGTGCAGGTCGTTGGTTCCCAGGAGCGGGATGCCGAGATCTTTCGACAGCTTCAGCAGGTCGCCCATGACGCGGCGCTCGATCGAGAGGCCGTGGTCCATGATCTCGGCGAAGTAGTTCTCTTTGCCGAAGATGTCCTGGAACTCGGCGGCCGCGGCCCGGGCGGCTTCGTACTGACCGAGGCGCAGGCGCGTCTGCACTTCGCCGGACGGGCAGCCGGTCGTGGCGATGAGGCCCTTGCTGTAGGTCTGCAGCAGCTCTCGGTCCATGCGGGGCTTGAAGTAGTAGCCCTCCATGCTCGCCTTGGACGACAGCCGGAAGAGGTTGTGCATGCCCTGCGTCGTCTCCGACAGCAGTGTCATGTGCGTGTACGCACCCGAACCCGAGACGTCGTCGCTCTGCTGTTCGGGCGTGCCCCAGCGCACACGCGTCTTGTCGGAACGGTGGGTGCCGGGGGTGACGTAGGCCTCGATGCCGATGATCGGCTTGATGCCCGCGTCTTTCGCGGTCTTGTAGAACTCGAAGGCCGCGAAGGTGTTCCCGTGGTCGGTGACGGCGATGGCCGGCATGCCCTGTTTGACGGCCTCTTGGACCATCGGGCCGATGCGGGCCGCACCGTCGAGCATCGAATACTCGCTGTGCACGTGAAGGTGAACGAAGGAGTCTGCTGCCACGGGTCGAGTCTACGTTCGGCCCCCGACATCGATCACGGAAGTTCGCAGCCGGCGCTCAGTTCGACGCGCTCCCCCGGGCGCGTCGCCGGGGTCCCGGCATCCGGTCCGTCCGTCTGCGCCCAGGGAGCGTGCCGATCGTCGGTCAGGCCCCGTCGCCGAGCAGCTCGAGGGCGTGCGCGAGATCCGCGGGGTACGGGGACTCGAACTCCACCCGCTCCCCCGAGCCGGGGTGCGTGAAGGCAAGTCGATGCGCGTGCAGCCACTGGCGCGTGAGACCGAGGCGGGCCGACAGCGTGGGGTCGGCGCCGTACAGGGGGTCGCCGGCGCAAGGGTGGCGGTGGGCCGCCATGTGGACGCGGATCTGGTGCGTGCGTCCGGTCTCGAGATGGATCTCGAGGAGGGAAGCGCGCGGGAACGCCTCGATCGTCTCGTAGTGCGTCACGGAGTCTTTGCCGTCCGGCGTCACGGCGAACTTCCACGAATGATTCGGATGCCGGCCGATCGGCGCGTCGATGGTGCCGGAGAGCGGGTCGGGGTGGCCCTGCACGACCGCGTGGTAGATCTTGTCGACCTCGCGCTCCTTGAAAGCGCTCTTGAGCAGCGTGTAGGCGCGCTCGGTCTTGGCGACCACCATGAGTCCGCTCGTGCCGGCGTCGAGGCGGTGTACGACACCGCGCCGCTCGGCCGGTCCGCTCGTGGCGATGCGGAAGCCCGCCGCGGCGAGGGCGCCGAGCACGGTCGGTCCGTCCCACCCCACGGAGGGGTGGGCTGCGACGCCGGCGGGCTTGTCGACCACGACGATGTCGTCGTCGTCATGCACGATGCCGAGGTCGGGCACCTCGACCGGCACGATCTCGGGCTCTCGCCTGGGCTCCCACTCGACGCTCAGCCAGGTGCCGGCGCGCAGGCGGTCGGAACGGCCGGCCACCCGGCCGTCGACGCTCACGCCACCGGCGTCGGCCACCTCGGCCGCGAACGTGCGCGAGAAGCCGAGCATCTTCGCCAGGCCCTGGTCGATGCGCGTCCCGTCGAGCCCGTCGGGGACGGGCAGGCTCCGCGACTCCATGTCAGCGAGCGCCCGGATCGGCCGGGGCTTCGACGTCGCCCTCGGCGGCATACGCCGTCGTGCTCGAGGCCTTGGTCTCGCGGGTCCCGTCGAGCTTGAGGCCGAAGAGCACGAGGACGGCCACCGAGATCATCATCGTGACGATGAACATGTCGGCGACGTTGTAGATCGCGGGCATCATCCAGGGCGTCGAGATGAAGTCGACGACGTGACCCACGGGGAACCCGGGCTCTCGCACCAAGCGGTCGGTGAGGTTACCGAGCACACCGCCCAGAAGCAGTCCCAGCACGATGGCCCAGAGACGGGAACGGACACGACGAACGCCCAGATAGACGATCACGCACGCGACCACCGCCAGGGCGATCGTGAAGATCCATGTGACGCTTTCGCCGAGCGAGAACGCCGCACCGGGGTTACGGACGAGATAGAACTGCAGGAAGTCACCGATGATCGGGACCACGCGCTCCGAGGGGAGGCTGGCGATCGCGGCGTTCTTCGCAAACTGGTCGGCGGCCAGCACCAGCACCGCGAGAATCGCGATGGTGATGCCGGCCGCCGCCGTACGCAGAGGAGGTCGACTGCGCAAAGAGTCGGCCTACAGACCGATCGCCGACACCGGCGTCGAGCCCGAGGACGTCGCGGTGGTGTCGAGGTCACGGAGCTGACCCTCGATGTACGAGCGCAGCTGCGAGCGGTAGTCGCGCTCGAAGTTGCGCAGCTCGGTGATGCGACCCTCGAGCGTGGTGCGCTCCTTCTCGAGACGGGCGCGCTCTTCGCGGCCCTTCTGCTCGGCCTCGGCGACGATGGATGCCGCCTGAGCCTGCGCCTCACCGATGAGCTGGTCGCGCTGGGCCTTGCCCTCGGCGACGTGCTCGTCGTGCAGGCGCTGCGCCAGCTCGATGATGCCGGCGCTCTGGGCGGCGGGCTCGACGTCGTTCGACGGCGCGGAGGCGACGGGGGCCGGAGCGGGCGTCTCGGCGACGACCGGCTCTTCGACCTTGGGGGCCTCGGCGGGGGCCTCGGCGGCGGCCGGGGTGGCCTCGCCGGACTCGTACGCCGCGAGCTTGGTCTTCAGCTCTTCGTTCTCGGCGATCGTCTTGCGCCACTCGACGACGATCTCGTCGAGGAAGTCGTCGACCTCATCGGGGTCGAAGCCCTCCTTGAAGCGGACGTGCTGGAACTGCTTGGTGACGACGTCATCGGGGGTCAGTGCCATGGTGTTTCCTCTTTCGAGAGCTCTGATGTCGGAACTGTGGGGGTGTCGCACCGGGGCGTACCGCTTCGGAACAGCATAGCCGCCGCCCTCCACCGGTGTCGAAGATCACCGGTGAAGAAGCGGCGGCGAAGAGTCACACGGCCGCGAGGGACCGCGTCACACTCAGAAGCATGAAGCAGACGAACATCACGATCGCGAAACCGAAATCGATCGCGATCCCCCCGATGCGCAGGGGTGGGATGAAGCGACGGATCAGCTTGATGGGCGGGTCCGTCACGGTGTAAACGATCTCTGCCAACACCAGCGTGACGCCGCGTGGACGCCATTCACGGTTGAACATCGGGATGTACTCGAGCACGAGGCGCGCGAGCAGGAGCACGATGAAGATGAACAGGATCGCGCTGAGGATGGAGCCGACGAGGCTCAGAACGGCCACTGTTACTGGGACGCGAAGGGCGCAGCTTCAGGGTCGGCCTGAGCGATCGCACCATCGCCGGACACGGCGATGTTCTCGGGCGAGAGCAGGAAGACCTTGCTCGTGACCCGCTCGATGCGACCGTACAGCCCGAGCGAGAGACCGCTCGCGAAGTCGATCAGGCGGCGCGCGTCGGCGTCGCTCATCTGCGACAGGTTGATGATGACCGGGATTCCCTCGCGGAAGTTCTCGGCGATCGTCTGCGCATCGCGGTACTGCTTGGGGTGCACCGTGAGGATCTCGCTCACGGGTCCGGCCGCGGGCTGGCGCACCACGGCGGGACGGTGCAGGGGGGTCACCGGCGCGGACTTCTCGAGGGGAGCGGCAGCGGTGGGCTGCTTGCGCGCGATGGGCTGCGGCGCGGTCTCCTCGTAGGTCTCTTCCTCGTCGGCGAGGCCCAGGTACACCATCGTCTTCTTGAGGGGGTTCGACATCGCATCCTCCGTTCGCTCGTCTGATTTGAGGCTAGTCGCGCACGGGGCGCGGGCCCGTGATTGCCGAGCCGATCCGCAGGTGTGTCGCGCCCATTGCGACGGCTTCGGCGAAGTCTCCGGTCATACCGGCCGAGATCCAGCGCGCGTCCGGGACGACGGAGCGCACCGCCCCGGCGCACCGGTGCAGTCGCTCGAAGGCACGGGCGGGTTCTTCGTCGAGCGGGGCGACGGCCATGACACCGCGAAGGCGCAGCGTCGACAGCCCCGCGACATGCGCTGCGAGTTCCTCCACGCTCTCGGGAGCGACTCCCCCGCGACCCGGGTCGTCGGTGAGGTTGACCTGCACGAGGACGTCGAGGAGGTCGCCCGCGGCACCGGCGGCGTGCAGCGCATCGGCGATCCGCGATCGGTCGACGGAGTGCACGGCATCCGCCCCCGCTCGCACCGCCCGAGCCTTGTTCGTCTGCGCCTGGCCGATGAAGTGCCAGACGAGATCCGGGATGCCGTCGAGCTCGGCGCGCTTGGCAGTGAGCTCCTGCTGCCGGTTCTCGCCGACGTGCCGCACGCCGAGGGCGTGCAGGTCGGAGACGAGGGATGCCGGGTGGAACTTGGTCACCACGATGCGGGTGATCTCGGCGGGGTCGCGGTTCGCGGCCTCGGCGGCTTCGCGGATGCGCTCGTCGACGGCGGCGAGGCGGTCGGCCAGGGCGGTGTCCATGCTGCTCCTTCGACGACGAGAGCGGGCCCGGTGGAGACCGGACCCGCTCGTCGTACCGTTCGCTCTTACTTCAGGAAGTCGGGCACGTCGAG
>JAKOMY010000380.1 GCA_022702225.1 Microbacteriaceae bacterium
CGGCATCCACTGATCCGAGCTGAGGTTGCGCGAATCCCGGAGGATACGCGGGCCTGACGCGCGCTACTCTTTCGGTCAGACCTCAACGAAGGCGGATGCCATGGCCACCGGATTCAGCGACGAAGAACGCGCGGCGATGAAGCAGCGTGCCGAGGAGCTGAGGGCGATGAAGGGCCTGAAGGGCCTGGCGAAGCTGCAGAAGGAGAACGAAGCCTGCCTCGAGGCGATCGAGAAGCTGGAGGGCGTCGACCGCGCGGTCGCGGAGCGCCTGCACGTGATCGTGCTCGAAGAGGCGGGGCACCTGAACCCCAAGACCTTCTACGGCTTCCCCGCCTATGCCAAGGACGGGAAGGTCGTGGTGTTCTACCAGCCGGCCGCGAAGTTCAAGACGCGATACGGAACGGTCAGCTTCGACGACAGCGCTCAGCTCGACGACGGTCCGATGTGGCCGGTCTCGTTCGCCGTGGTCGAGGTGACGGACGAGGTCGAGGAGCGCATCCGCGAGGCCGTCCGGCGGGCGGCGCCCTCGTCCTGACCGAACGACCATCGGCCGCATGATGCACCGGGCGGCTTCTCGCGCCATCCCTTGACGCGTCCGGCGTCCACGTCTTGGCTGAGGGCATCCTTCGCGTCTCTCACCGCCGAACCCGGTAGTGCCGCGTCGGACGGGGCCGCGGCCCCCGCACCGCGGGACACGATCAGGCCGGGACGACCCGGCCGGAGAGGACGAAGATGTCCGGCAACAAGGCAGTGGCGTACAAAGAGCCCGGTGTCGTGGAAGTCATCGACACTCCCTACCCCGAGTTCGAACTGAAGGACGGACCGGGCGTCAACCCGGCGAATGTGGGCCGCAAGGTCCCCCACGGTGCGATCCTGCGCACCGTCTCCACCAACATCTGCGGCTCCGACCAGCACATGGTGCGCGGGCGCACCACGGCTCCGGCCGGCCTCGTGCTCGGTCACGAGATCACCGGTGAGGTGATCGAGGTCGGACCCGACGTCGAGTTCGTCAAGGTCGGCGACATCGTCTCGGTCCCCTTCAACATCGCGTGCGGCCGCTGCCGCAACTGCAAGGAGGGCAAGACCGGCATCTGCCTGAACGTGAACCCCGACCGCCCCGGCAGCGCCTACGGCTACGTCGACATGGGCGGCTGGGTCGGCGGACAGGCCGAGTACGTGCTCGTGCCCTACGCCGATTGGAACCTGCTGGTGTTCCCCGACCGCGAGCAGGCGCTGGAGAAGATCCTCGACCTCACGATGCTGTCCGACATCTTCCCCACGGGCTTCCACGGCGCGTACACCGCGGGCGTCCGCCCCGGATCGACGGTGTACATCGCCGGCGCGGGACCGGTGGGCATCGCCGCCGCCGTCGGCGCGCAGCTGCTGGGCGCGGCCGCGGTGCTCGTCGGCGACCTCAACCCGGAGCGCCTGGCGCAGGTGCGCTCGCTCGGGTTCGAGAGCGTTGATGTGTCGAAGGGCGACCCTGGAGAACAGATCGAGCAGATCCTCGGAGTCCCCGAAGTGGATGCCGCGGTCGACGCGGTCGGCTTCGAGGCACGCGGTCACGGGTCCGACGCGGGCCACGAGGCCCCGGCGACGGTGCTCAACTCACTGTTCACCGTGACCGCGGCGGGCGGCGGGGTCGGCATCCCGGGTCTGTACGTGACCGGCGACCCGGGCGGGGTCGACGAGGCCGCGAAGGTCGGTTCGCTGTCGCTGCGACTCGGTCTCGGCTGGGCGAAGTCGCTGTCGTTCACGACCGGTCAGTGCCCGGTGATGAAGTACAACCGGCAGCTGATGATGGCGATCCTGCACGACAAGGTACAGATCGCGAAAGCCGTCAACGCCACGCCCATCAGCCTCGACGACGCCCCACAGGGCTACGCCGACTTCGACAAGGGCGCCCCGCGCAAGTACGTGCTGAACCCGAACGGGTACATCACGAGCTGATCACCCGCACCGGAGCGCGCAGAGCCGGCCCTTCCTCGCAGCCTTCCTCCTGGATCCTGCGAGATTCGCGCGGTTCTGCGAGCTTCGGTGCGCGGGAGACTCACCCCCGCACCACTGTGGCCTCTCTCGGGCCATCCGCAGATCTACCGGAGTCGCACGCCGTTCATCCGAGGACGACCCGCTCCATCCGCTGAAAGCTCTGCTCCATCCCGTCCACCATGCCCGTGGCGAGCACGGCGTCGCGGGTCTCGGCATCCGGATACTCGATCAGCAGGGTCACCAGGGTCGCGCCGTCCTCTTCGTACAGTGACAAGTCGTTGATCGTCGCGGGGTAATCGGTGCCGGTCATGTGCTCCGTCTGCACCATGCGGCGGGGTTCGTCGAGCAGCAGGATCTCGCCGTCGAAGCCGAAGGGCTCTCCCCCGGTGCCGGGCTCGGGCTCCCACGCGATCCGGTACGTGCCGCCCTCGCGCCGGTCGACCTCGCGGTGCGTCATTCGCCAGCCGTCGGGGCCGAGCATCCACTGTCGCATCAGATCGGGGTCGACGTGCGCTCGCCAGACGAGCTCACGCGGCCCATCGATCAGACGCGTGATGCGCACGTGCCGGTCGTCGAGGATCTCGAGCTGTGTGCCCTTGCCCTGAGCGAATGCGCGCAGATCCTGCACCACGGCGTCGAGCTGGTTCATCGCGAGCGTCGAGCCCTCGACCGCGCCCATCGCAGTGAGCTGCTCGAGCGCCTCTTCGGAGTCGAAGTACGTGACGTTCGTCAGCCGCGACCCGGTCGCGGTCTCGTCGAACGAGAAGGTCATGCGCATGGCGGGCATGCCGTCGATGGGGTCGCCGTTCTCGTCGACGAAGGAGTCGATCACCTCGAAGCCCCGCGGCGCATCGATGGCGAGGAATTCCCAGCTCCCTCGCGCGACCTCGCCGGTGGCGCCGGCCATGGCGTAGCGCGCCTGGCCACCGACCGCGCAGTCGAACGATGCGAATGTCGCGGGCCACCCGGGGGGACCCCAGAACCGCTCGAGCTGACGCGGATCGGTGAACACCGCCCAGAGCCTCTCGACGCCGACCGCGAAGTCGGCGACCAGGGTCATGGTGAGCGCTTCGGCGTCGCTCTCGACAGATGTGACGGGCATGACGACTCCTTCGTCGTTTCAGTTCTGGGTGGGTCCGGAGGGCGGGACGGATGCCGGCACCCCGGCGTCTTCGAGCAGGATCGCTTCGAGTCGGTCGACGCGGCCGCGCCAGAGGTCTTCGTACGAGCGCAGCAGTTCCTGCACCCGGGCGAGCGCGGTGGGGTCGGCGGACACGAGTCGCACCCTCCCCTCCGCACGCTTGGTGATGAGTCGCGCCTCGGCGAGCACGGCGACGTGCTTCGACACGGCGGCGAACGACATCGCGTACGCTGCGGCGAGCTGCGTCACCGACTGTTCGGAGACGAGGGTGCGCCGCACGATGTCGCGGCGCGTCGCATCGGCCAGGGCGTGGAAGACCCGGTCAATGTCGGCGGCGCTCTTATGTTCAACCATTTGGTTGCAAAATAGCGTGCCATTCCCGTGCTTGCAAGGGGGTCGTTCACACCACCACCTGCGCGGGATGAAACAGGCCAGCCGGCGAATGCGCGCGTGATCGCCGCCTCGTCGAGCTCCTGCCGGGCGCGCGCCGGTGGGCGCGCGAGGATCACCGCGATGGCGACCGCGCCCGGAATCCCCGCGGCTCCCGTTGAGGCCAGCACCTCAGCCGGCGATGTGGAGGCCGACGCTCCTGCGACCGTCGGCGCCGGGTCGCTCGATGCGACGAAGATGCACGAGTACGCGGAGCCGAGCGTCGCGGCCGGCGGGGCGGCAGCGACGAACGCCGGGGCAGCCTGCACGGTGAAGTCGATCGGGTCGATCGGGCGCGGAGGCACCCTCGAACTCAGCCCCGCAGCGCCTGCAGCAAAGCCCCGACCGGGTGATCGCTCTCGATCGGGTGGCGCAGCGGAAGGTCTTCGACGCACTCGTACCGATTGCGTCGGCCCTCTTTCTCGCGCTTCAGATACCCGGCGTCGACGAGGTCGGCCAGGATGCCGTGCGCGGTGCGCTCCGTGATGCCGACGGCATCCGCGATCTCACGCACGCGGGCACCGGGGTCGCGGGCGACGTAGATGAACACATGGGCGTGGTTGGTGAGGAACGTCCATGTCGTCATCGCCACAGCATACTGACCTGCTGTACCGGAAT
>JAKOMY010000390.1 GCA_022702225.1 Microbacteriaceae bacterium
TCGTGGCGGAAGTGACAGGATTTGAACCTGCGAGGCGAGTTACCCCGCCTACATGGATTCCAGCCATGCTCCTTAGGCCGCTCGGACACACTTCCAAGGGACGATCTTACACGTCGCTCAGCCCCGCCCGAATCGGCGCCGGGTTCGGACGGTGATCGGGCTGTCCTCCGCCCTCCACGACATCGCGCGCACACCGGTGTCGCGCGAAAGCCGGGTGGTCACGGCATCCAGGAACTCGGGCGCGTCTCCCTCGATGAGCAGTTCGGCGTCGAGGATCACGCCCGCCGGCTCCTCATCGACGCCGTCGTCTTCGTGGCTCGACATCGCGAGCACGAGGACATCGGGTGACTCCAGGGTGTCGGAGAGCAGCTCGCGCACTTCTTGTTCGCGCTCCTCGAGCGCGCGCACCGTGAGGACGAATGCCCCGATCGTCTCGGCGTTGGCGTCGGGGGCGCGGTCGACGAGGCGACCGAGCGGGCGGAGGAGGACGTGCACGAGGAGTACCAGCGCCGTCATCGTCAGCGCCGGCACCACCAGCCCGCCCGCGGCCAGGCAGCCGACGGCCGCCGAGCACCACAGGGTCGCAGCGGTGTTGAGTCCCTGCACGGACAGGCCCTGCCGGAGGATCACACCACCGCCGAGAAAACCGACTCCCGAGACGACGTAGGCGGCGATCTGCAGCGAGCCCTGGCCCACCCCCAGCTCGCTGCCGAAGAGGACGAAAGCGGCAGCCCCCATGGCCACGAGCGCCTGCGTGCGAAGGCCCGCCGTGCGGGAGCGATACTGCCGCTCCAAGCCGATGAGCACGCCGCACCCCGCTGCCAGCAGCAGGCGCAGCACGAAGTCGAGATCAGCCATGCGAAACACCCCTCGCGGCGGGGTCGGAAGCGTCGGTCACCGGCGCAGTATGTCAGAGCACGCTTTTCGGCAACCTGTGCAGCGTCACCGCCCCCACCGCCCGGAACGGGTGCAGCGGGTCGGGCGCCTCGGAGCCGGTCGGGCCGCCCAGCTCGCTGTGCACGAGCGCGCTCATGACCGCGTAGGCATCCATGCGGTCCCATCCCCGCGCGTCGACGAGCTCGTCGAAGACGTCTTCGTACCCGCGCCGGATGCTCTCCTGGACCGGGTCTCCGAGGCCGACGAAGATCCACTCCTCGTCGGTCTCGACCCGGGGCGCCCGCAGAGCGGCATCCGCGATGAGATCGATCGAGACCACGGCGACGCCCGCCGCCTCGATGGCGACGAACGACGACTCGCCGCGGGCCATCACGGCGTGGATGTCGCCGATCGACAGGAGCGCGCCCTCGACCTCGACGGGCAGGTAGACCGTGGCCCCCGGAGCGACGTCGGTGAGATCCATGTTGCCGCCGAGAGCGGTCGTGGGCATCACGGTGGAGTTGCGCCCCGACGCGGGAGCCGTTCCGATGCACCCGATCATGGGTCGCGCGGGAACCACGTGCCGGTCGGTGAGATGCACGCCCTCGGCGTCGATCGGGATGCGACGGCTGATGACGTGGTCGGGCATGCGGTGCTGCAGCGCGCCCGCGCCGGGGAGGCTCTGCGACCAGCCGTAGTCGCCGAGGCGGATCTCGTGCACGTGCACGGCGAGGGCATCGCCCGGCTTGGCACCCTCGACGTACACGGGCCCGGTGACCGGGTTGATCGGCGCCTTCAACGCACCGAGATCGCCGTGGTCGTGGAGCTCGGCGTAGACCGCGTCGTCGGTCTCGAAGGCGATCGTCTCACCGGTCCCGGGCCGTAGGCGCAGCACCGGAGGCACCGAGGCGTCGTAGCCGGGACGACCGTGATCCTTGCCGAGCCAGTGGTCGACGGTCATCGAGGGGCCACCTCTCCCCCGCCTTCACCGGCGGTAGACGTGGCGTGCTCGGGCAGAGGACCGGCGGCTCCCCCGTGCTTGCGGGCGAAGATCAGGTACACGATCCCCCCGACGACGAGCCACAGGATGCCGCCGACCTTGGCGGTCATGTCGGCGTTGAGCAGCACGTAACCGATGATGAGGAAGCCGACCAGCGGCACGACGAGGTGCAGCAGATAGTTCTTCGACTTCTTCTTGCCGAGGTAGTACGCCGCCACCGACACGTGCAGCAGCATGAAGCCGAGCAGAGCGCCGAAGTTCACCAGCGACGAGATCACGGCGATCTGGCCGACGAAGAACAGCACGAGCACCAGCGAGATGGCGCTGACCATCAGGATGGCGGCCATCGGAACCTGGCGAGAGGTCACCTTCGACAGGAAGGCGGGGAGGCGCCGGTCACGGCTCATCGAGTACAGCAGGCGCGAGGTCGCGGCCTGAGCCGCCACCGCGTTGGCGATACCCACCGCGATGACGTTGACCGCGAGGAACGCCGTGGCCCACCCGCTGCCGGCGGCCTTGGCCACCAGCAGGAAGAACGCGTTGTTGACCTCGTCGTCGCCGAACTCGATGGTGCCGGCGGCCAGGGCGCTCGCGAACCACGTCTGCGCGATGAAGAGCACCGCGACCACGAGCAGGGCGATGATCATCGCGCGTCCGCCGGACTTCCGGTCCCCCGTGGACTCCTCGGCCATCGTCGAGATGCCGTCGAAGCCGAGGAAGCTCAGCACCGCGATCGAGAGGGCGGTGGCGATGAGGGCGGGGTTGACCTTCTCGGCGTCCCAGAGCGGCGCCATCGTGAACTCGGCGCCCGGGATCGTGCCGGACGAGAGCGCGATCATCGCGATGACGACGAAGATCACCACGAAGGCGAGCTGGATGGCGAGCATGACGCGGTTCGCGATCTTGATGGAGCCGATGCCGAGGA
The DNA here is from genome assembly GCA_022702225.1 of Microbacteriaceae bacterium. Taxonomy (GTDB): domain Bacteria; phylum Actinomycetota; class Actinomycetes; order Actinomycetales; family Microbacteriaceae; genus Microbacterium. Next base: position 2,802 of record JAKOMY010000390.1, read on the forward strand.
CGTTGATCACGGTGTTGACGACGACGAAGACCACGGCCCAGATCCACTGCGGGACATCGGGGAAGATCCCCGCCATCGACGACGCCGCGAAGACGTAGAGCAGGGTCGGCACGAGCAGGTAGTCGAGCAGGATCGCCCACCCGGCGAAGAAGCCCACGGTGGGGTGCAGGCCCCGACCGACGTACGAGAACACCGAGCCCGCGATCGGGAACGCCTTCGACATCTGCGCGTAAGCGAGGGCGGTGAAGATCATCGCGATGACCCCGGTGAGGTAGACCAACGGCACCATGCCGCTGGCGGCGTTGAACACGACGCCGAAGATCGCCCACGGCGCGATGGGCACCATGAAGACGAGACCGTAGACCACGAGGTCGAGGGTGGACATGGAGCGCTTGAGCTCCTGCTTGTAGCCGAAGGACTCCAGCGACTGCTGGGCCTCGGGGGCGTGATGCGACATCGGGTCTCCTGGTTCGGGTGGGGGTCGGGGTGCGTCGTCAGGGAAGGGGTGCGAGGAAGTCGGCGATGACCGCGCGGAAGGCCTCGGGCATCTCGAGGTGGGTGCAGTGGCTCGCCCCGGCGAAGACGTGCGACCGGGCGCCGGGGATGCGCTCGACGAAGGGCTCCCAGGTCTCGGGCGTGGCCTCGTCGAACTCGCCGGCGACCACGAGCGTGGGCACGGCGACCCGGGGCAGACGGTCGATGATCGTCCAGTCGCGACCGGTGCCGACGACGTGGAACTCGTTCGGGCCGTTCATCGTGAAGTAGACGGTCGGGTCGGCGAGCATCTGCTGCTCGCTGTCGACGAAGTCCTGCGGCATGGGGGTCACTCGGCAGACGTGCCGCTCGTAGAACACGCGGGTGGCCTCCGCGTACTCCGGGTCGTCGAGGGTACCCGCGGCTTCGTGGCGGTCGAGCGCCTCGCGGGCTCGTGCGGGGAGCTCGGCACGGAGGCGGGCCGCCCCCGCGAGCCAGAGGGCCATGGATGCCGGGGAGTTGCAGATCTCCAGGCTCCGCAGCCCCGCGGGCTGGCGGACGGCGATCTCGGCTCCGAGCATGCCGCCCCAGGACTGCCCGAGCACGTGGTACTCGTCGAAGCCGAGCGCGCGCTGCAGGTTGTGGAACTCGTCGACGAACAGCTGCGGCACCCACTGGGAGGTCGGCGCGTCGGGGTGGTGCGAGCTCTTGCCGCAGCCGATCTGGTCGTAATGCACGACGGTGCGCCCGGTCAGATCGGCGAGGGCGTCCAGGTTCGAGACGTAGTCGTGCGCCATCCCCGGCCCGCCGTGGAGGACGAAGAGGGGGGCCTTCCCGGAGGGCTCGGCCGGTTCGGTGAGTCGGGCCCAGGTGAAGCCGTCGTGGAAGGGAACGGTGATCTCGCGCTGCATGCAGTCATCGTGGACCCTTAAAGGTGCGTTGGCAAACCTTTTCTCCGGATTTAACATGGGAGAAACGACGGGAGCCCATGGCCGACACCGACGACGCCTCCCTGGTGGAGCGCGTGACCGAGCGATTGATCACCGCCGTCGCGGTGGGCGAGTTCCTCCCGGGTACCCGCCTGCCCGCCGAACGCGACCTCTCGCCCCTCCTGGGCGTCGGCCGGACGACGGTGCGCGCGGCCCTCGACGACCTGTCCACGAGGGGTCTGATCGAACGGCGTCGGGGGCGCGGGGGCGGCACGTTCGTCGCCGAGGAGTGGCCCGCCTCCATCGTCGTCGGCGTCGACCGCTGGTTCGAGGAGCGCTGGAGCGACCTGGTCGACGCGTGCACCGCGAGCTCGATGCTGCACTCCTCGCTCGCGCGCCTCGCCGCCGAGCGGCGCAGCGACGCCGACATCGCCGTCATGCGTGAGCGCCTCGCCGAGTTCCACTCCGCCGAGTCGGGCGATCCCAAGCAGCGCGCCGACAGCCTGCTGCACCTCGCGATCATCGAGGCGGCGCACAACACCGCGCTGCGCGACATCCTGCTCGAGCACGAGCGACATCTGTCACTGTCGGCACCAGCGCACCCGTGGGGCGATCGCGGCAGTCATCGCCGCATGGAGACGCGCGCGGCGCGAGAGCACGACGCGATCGTCGATGCGATCGTTCAGGCCTCGCCCGAACGTGCCGCCGAGCTGGCCCGCCGGCACGTGCAGATCGACCTCGAGCTGTTCACCGAGGCGCGGGAGTTCGCGCGCCGCCGGGCAGCCGAGGCTGCGGCCGGCTGAGCATCCCGCTCACCTCGCCCGCGGAGAACGTTCCGCTCGCGCGCGGGCATCCTCCGCCGCGCGAGCCTGCTCGCGAGGGCGAGTCAGCCGCCCAGACGCCCCTCGAGACCCGCGCGCACGGCCGGCCACTCCTCGCGGAGGATCGAGAAGTACAGCGTGTCCGACACACTGCCGTCGGGTGCGATGCGGTGCCGCCGGAGCCGCCCCTCTCGCGTCGCGCCGAGGCGCTCGATCGCACGCGCACTGCGCTCGTTCCGCGCGTCGCAGCGCAGCGCCACTCGATTCACCTGCCACTGGTCGAAGGCGTGGGCGAGCAGCAGCAGCTTCGCGGCGGGGTTCGTGCGCCCACCCTGGAAGGCGCGGCCGTACCAGGTCGTCCCGATCTCGACCCGCCCCTGCGACGGCACGTACTCGTAGAACGTCGTCGCACCGCGAACCTCTCGCGTCTCGGCGTCGCGCACGGTGAAGGCGTACAGACCCGGCGTCGCGACCTGCTGCTCGACCCGAGCGGCGTAGGCCTCGACCGAATCCGCCCACGGGGTCGTCATGCGACCCCAGAGCTCCGCGTCGGTCAGCGGCCACGCCTGCGCCGCGTCTGCCGGCTCCGCCGGGGTCAGACGGATGCCGTGCCCCTCGAGCGTGATGTCGTGAGCGGTCATCGCGCCTCCAGCTGGCTGACGAACTCGTCGGCGGCGGCGAGCTGGCGCCGCAGGTCTTCGCGACGGCGATGCGCCTCGTCGCGGATGTCGGCGAGACGGGCCACCAGAGCGGAATCGCCCGGGGCCTCGGTGAGTCCGTCGACCACGGCGAGCAGCTCCCCCATCTGCTCGAGAGAGTAGCCGAGCGGCTTCATCCGGCGGATGAGAAGCAATCGCGACTCGTCGTCGGCCGTGTAGAGCCGGAACCCGCCCTCGCTGCGCGCCGAGGGGCGCAGCAGCCCGATCTCGTCGTAGTGGCGGAGGGTGCGGATCGACAGCCCCGTCCGCTCGGCGAGTTCGCCGATCTGCATCGGCCGCACGTCGGTCATGCCATCCCCGATCCCGCAACCCTCTCGTTACGGTAGAGTTCGATACGTCGCGATCGCGACCCCCCTATTCTTCCCCGCGTCGACGCGGACCCCTCCCCCACCCCGGAGCATCACCATGACCTCTGCCCCCGCGCGCCCGCGCACCGAGCCCACCGTCCTGCAGGCCCTGCGTTCGCCTCGCCTGCTGACCCGCGAGGTGCTGGCCGGCCTCGTCGTCGCCATCGCCCTCATCCCCGAGGCGATCGCCTTCTCGATCATCGCCGGAGTCGACCCGCGCCTCGGGCTCTTCTCGTCGTTCGTGATGGCCGTGGCGATCGCCTTCCTCGGCGGCCGCCCCGCCATGATCACCGCCGCCACCGGCGCGATCGCCCTGGTCATCGCCCCCGTGGCCCGCGAGCACGGGGTCGACTACCTGCTCGCGACGGTGATCCTGGGTGGCATCCTGCAGGTGATCCTCGGCATCCTCGGGGTCGCCAAGCTCATGCGATTCATTCCCCGCAGCGTCATGGTGGGCTTCGTCAACGCCCTCGCGATCCTGATCTTCGTCGCCCAGGTGCCGCAGCTGATCGGCGTGCCCTGGGCGGTCTACCCGATCGCGGCGGCGGGGCTGGCGATCATGTATCTGCTGCCGCGCGTGACCAAGGTCGTCCCGGCGCCGCTGGTCGCGATCGTCCTGCTCACCGCAGCCGCGGTCGTCTTCGGCATCTCGGTGCCCACCGTGGGCGACCAGGGCGCCCTGCCCGAAAGCCTGCCCGCCCTGCTTGTTCCGAACGTGCCGCTCACCGGCGAGACGCTCGCGATCATCCTGCCCTTCGCCGTCGCCATGGCGATCGTCGGCCTTCTCGAATCGCTCATGACCGCGGCCCTCGTCGACGACATCACCGACACCCCCTCGTCGAAGACGCGCGAGTCCCTCGGCCAGGGGGCGGCGAACCTGCTGTCGGGGCTGTTCGGCGGAATGGGCGGCTGCGCCATGATCGGCCAGACGATGATCAACGTGAAGGCCTCGGGAGCGCGCACCCGCATCTCGACCTTCCTGGCCGGCGTCTTCCTGCTCGTGCTCGTGCTGGCCTTCGGCGACGTGGTCGCCGTCGTTCCGATGGCGGTGCTCGTGGCCGTGATGATCGTCGTATCGATCGCCACCTTCGACTGGCACAGCATCCGCCCCTCCACCCTTCGCCGGATGCCGCTGAGCGAGACGATCGTGATGGTGCTCACGGTCGCCGTGACGGTGTGGACGCACAATCTCGCGATCGGCGTGGGCGTGGGCGTGATCGCCGCCGCGGTGCTCTTCGCTCGACGGGTCGCGAGCATCACCGCGGTGACGCGGTCCGTCGAGGGCGACACCGCTCGCTACACCGTGGAGGGCGAGCTGTTCTTCGCCTCGAGCAACGACCTGACCACGAAGTTCGCGTACCACGACGACCCTCGGCGGGTCGTCATCGACCTGTCGCGCTCGCACGTCTGGGACGCGTCCACGGTTGCAGCTCTCGACGCGGTGCAGACGAAGTACGCGCACCTCGGCACGACGGTCGAGATCGAGGGCATGAACGACACCGCCGCCCGGCTGCACGCGCGCCTGAGCGGAGGGCTCGGCGCGGGACACTGACCCGCGCTCGCTTCGAAGGGTGACGCCGGGGCCACGAGCCCGCCGGCGGGTCCCGCTCGACGCGAGCCGCCGCCCTCAGGACCGCAGCGTCATCGACGGCGTCTCGCCGAACTCCCCGCGATACATCGCGGCGAAGCGCCCGAGGTTCGAGAACCCCCACCGTGCCGCGATCGCCGCGACCGTCTCGACCGACGGGTCGGCGCTGCGCAACTCGGCGCGTGCGGCGTCCAGACGCACGCGGCGCAGGTACTGCATCGGGGTTCGTCCGGTGGCCGCGCGGAACGCGTACTGCAGGCCGCGCGGCGACAGACGAGCCGCCTGCGCGATATCGGCCAGCACCACGGGCTCTGCCGCGTGCGCCTCGACGTACGCCTTGGCCCGGCGCACCGGGGCGGGCAGCGGCCGCGAGGGGCGGCCGGCCGCGAGGGCCTCGGTGAAGGTCGTCGGGAAGGCGAGGAGCGAGGCCTCCAGCAAAAGGGTGCGGGCCTGCTGCTCGATGATCGGGGTTCGTTCGGGCGAGCGCAGCAGCACGTCGCGGGCGTACTCCCACGTGCGCGACCAGTAGCGCAGGCGCTGCTCGCTCACCGGCGCGTACCCTGTCGGCCGGACGCGCAGGGTGTCGTCGCCCGACAGCCGCCGCGCGGCTTCGTCGAAGTCGGAGCGGGCGAACGAGACGGCGGTACCGGCGATGCGCCCGGTGAAGGCGATCTCGAGAGGGCGGTCGACGACCATGAACGGCACCGCCGTGTCGATGCGCTCGCGACGATAGGTACCCGATACCCGGGGACCGGCGATACGACCGACCACGACCTGATCGCGCGGATCGGACTCGACGATCATCGTCGAACCGATCGTGTAATCGCAGAAAGCGAAACCGGGCTCGGAGGCCGCATGCCAGGCGAGAGCCGGCTGGATCACCTCGGCGCGCGAGATGCGCGCTCCGGGAACGACGGTCTGCCACAGGTGCTCCACCGTCTCGGCGTCGCGGGTTTCGATGTTCGTATGCTCCACGCCTTTTTCCTAAATAGTCCGAGGATGTGCGGCAAGACCATTGCGCTCAGTGGCGGGGGCCACTATGGGAACGCTCTCACACGCTCAGCCGAAGAGACCGCGGCGTCGTGGATGCCCCCCATCCGCATTCCACGCTATCGCTCATAGGAATTGCAATGCGCATTTCGGCGGATTCGGACCGCGTACGTCAATCGGCATCCGAAATGCGAAAGATGGACTCCGTTCAGATTGACCCGACGCACGTCGACCGGCCATCATCCCCGAGCAGCATCTCGCTGCATCCTGACCGCTCTCCGTTCCCCGGCGCGGTGGTCGGCAGGCGCCTCGACGCGGAGCTCGTGACCCCGCCCGGGGCGCCTGGTGCGGCCCATAATGGGACGGGGGCTACCCGGCGTCCGCCAGGGAAGGGAGCTCTCATGCCATTTCGCACGACCACCACGCTGCAAACCTGGGTCGACGATTTCCGAGCGCTCGGCTACGACGACGCCGACATGCTGCGCGTCATTCCCCAGGACCTCGACGACGGCGCCGATGCGGGACTCATCGCCGCCCGACTGAAGAGCGTTTCGACGACGTTCTTCATCGCCCCCGGCCCCGAGCTGCACTCCACCGAATGGGCCGTGACGTTCGAGCCCCGCGAAGACGCCGCTCCCCTGCCGGCCGGTCGCGTCATGGCGCTGTCGGGTGAATTGGCGACGTTGTCGGCGTTGTGTTCTTTCCTCCAGGCACGATCCGAGGCTTTTCTCGCGAACGTCTGAGGCCGCCGGGCGCGACGGGTCGAGTCGAAGAAGCTCAGCTCACGGCGCGCGCGGTGATGCGGTCGAGGACTTCGGCGAGCCGTTTGGCATCGACGGGATCCACGTCGGCGATCGCCGCTTCGACGGCGGTGTCGAAGGCGCGAAGCTGTGACCACGGCGCACTGTCGAGGTCGATGATCACCGTGATGTGGTTCACCCGACGATCTTGTTCGTCGAGGTCGCGCCGCACGGCACCGCGCTGCACGAGGCGGTCGATGAGCGTGGTGACGCCGGCCGAGGTGATGCCGAGGTGGTCACGAACGTGCGAGGGCCGAGCCCCGGGATTCTCGGCGACGAACAGCAGGGCGCGAGCGTCGAGCTCGTTCAAGGACAGCTCACGACGCGCTTCCGCGGCGGCGACCCGGCGGGCTTCGCCGTAGGCGAGGAGGGCGCGGCCGACCTCCGACCCCGGCGCGGGGCGAGACGAAGTTTCGGGGGACGAGTGCACGACCCATGATCGTACCCACTCCGGCCCAGTGTCCAGTCCGCTTGCACGGAGCGGCGCAGGATGCTCCACCGGCCGCTCGACACGCGGCGGACCGGGTGATGGGTACGTCGAGACTCCTGTCAAGCCGGTCTCACGCCCCTCCCCCCGGGTCTATGACGGACACAGCGCCGTCGGGAGACGGGAGTAAGGAGAACACCATGATCCACGGACAGCAGAGCGGACGACAGACGGGCTCGGTGTGGAGCATCGCCATGACGGCCGCGATGGGCAACGGCATCGGGCCGCGCTCGATCGAGGAATCACCCGCGCCGCGCACGGCGAGGCGGTGGCCCTGGTCGCGCACGGGCTCGGCCGGTGAGGCGATGGCGGACGCACTCCGCGCCTGATTCCACCGCCCCTTCACCCGGCGCGTCGGCTTCTTCCCCCGGAGGTCGGCGCGTCGGCTCGTGTCCGGGCGTTCACACGATGGTCTCCACGGTGTAACCCGCCGCACCTGGTCGAGGCTCCAGCATGGGACGACCGCACCCGCGGTAGTGGATCCCGGCTTGGAAAGCGACCTCGATGACTCGACCCGTGCGTGTGCTCTCGCTCTACGAAGGCTTCTTCGCCGGAGGCGCGCGAATCCTCCATTCCGATGTCGTCGAGGGGCTCGCGGCCGACGGAACGCAGGAGCACCGTGTGCTGTCGCTGACGTCCGCCGCACGGCGGGACGCGTCCCTGCAGTTCGCGCACGACGACACCCGGTTTCGTCGTCTGCAGGAGCGCGGGGTCCGCATCGACACGTTCGATCGCGTCGCCGGTGACCGCCCCCCGGGCCCCGACGAGTACACGAGGGACGAGCTCACGCACGCCGCGCGCCTGTTCGCGGAGGCCGACGTCATCCTCTCGCTGAAAGAGCAGCCGCTCAGCCTGGTCGTCGCCCTCGAGCGCGCGGGCATGCTGCCCGACCGCGCGATCGCCGCCTGCCTGCACCGCTCCGACCCCACCCACTCCGGCCCCGCCCTCGGCTGGCTCGTCGAGTCGGCTTCCTGCGGGGCAGTCACGGCGACGATCTCCTGCGCGGAGTCGACCTCCCGCGCCTACGCGCGCGCCGGCGTCTCGGCCGGTGAGGCCTGGGTCATCGACAACGGCATCGACACCCGCCGCTTCCGCCCCGGCACGCGCGCCGAGCGGCGACGGATCCGCGCGGGGCTCGGCATCCCGGACTCCGCCCCCGTGGTGCTGCTGGCCGCGCGCTTCGATGCGATGAAGGACCCCGGACTGTTCCTCCGGGCCGTCGCGGCGCACGCGCGCACGGCGCCCGGGACGCAGTACGTCGTGTGCGGATCGGGCATGACCCGCACCAACCCGGCCTTCGTTTCGCTCCTCGCCGACAGCGGCGTCGACGACGGCGTGCCCCTGCACGCCCTGGGCCTTCGCGAGGACATGCCCGAGCTGTACCGCATCGCCGACGTCGTCGCTTTGACGAGCGCCTTCGGCGAGGCCTCTCCCCTCTGCCTCGTCGAGGGAGCGGCATCCGGAGCCGTTCCGGTGACCACCGACGTCGGAGACGCCGCGCGCCTCGTCGAGGGGTTCGGCCTGGTGACGGCGCGCGACGTCGACGCGATCGTCCAGGCCTGGGGAGACGCCCTCGCCCTCGGCCCGGCGCTGCGCGCAGCCGCCCTCGCGGCCCGGGCCCGCATGGACCGGGGCCGCATGATCGCCGACTACCGAGCGACGGTCGAGGACCTGCTCGTGTCGCGCATGCTGGCGGCCTGAGCCCGGCGCACCATAGACGGCGTGCCGACACGGCGCCATCCCCGACGAAGGGCGGCGGCGCCGTGTCTACAGTGAGGCATGACCGCCCGTATCCTCTCGATCGGCACGGCCCTGCCCGACACTCGTGTCGACCAGTCGACCCTGCGTGACCTGTTCGCCGCACAGCCCGGTTTCGACCGCAAGGCCCAGCGGCTCGTGGG
>JAKOMY010000004.1 GCA_022702225.1 Microbacteriaceae bacterium
GTCGCCCGCTCGGCTGAGCGCGGTCGAGGAGCCAGCGCGGCGACCGCAGCGTGCCGAACTCGGCAGACTCTGACGCGCCTGTCCGCTCCGCTCGCGTCACTCCCGGAGAATGGATGCCGTGAACCCCTCGGTCTTCGTCATCCCCCTGTGGGCGGATCTCACCGCCGTCGCCCTCGGCGGTGTTCAGGGGGCGCTGTTCGCCTCGGGGTTCCAGGGCCAGCGACGCCTCGATCTGCTGGGTGTGGCGATCATCGGCATCCTGCTCGGGATGGGCGGCGGTCTCATCCGCGATCTGCTGCTCGGGCTGACCCCCGCGACGCTCCAGAGCAACTGGTACCTCATCACCGCGACCCTCGCGTCGATCGTGGGAATGCTCCTGTCGGGGATCTTCCAACGGCTGAACCGCGCGATCATCATGCTCGATGCCGTCGTGATCGGTCTGTTCGGCGCCTTCGGCACGTCCAAAGCCCTGGCCTTGGGGATGCCGGCGGTACCCGCCGTGTTCGTGGGGGTTCTCTCCGCGGCGGGCGGAAGCGTGCTGCGAGATGTGCTCATGGGTCTGCCGGTCGCGATCATGCACGTCGGCTCGCTCTACGCGGTGGCCGCCGGGGGCGGCTGCGTCGTGCTCGCCACGACCGCGGCGTTCGGCGTCCCGCTTCCGCTGGCGGCGGTGATCGGCCTCATCGTGACGACCGTCATCCGCGTGCTCGCGGTGATCTTCGACCTCTCCCTGCCCGAGCAGCGAAAGCTCTACCGCCGCAAGGTCGCGGTCGAGACCACCGGCATCCCGATCATCCGACCCGACGACGCGCCCTGAGCGCCGCACCGGCGCCGTGCGTCACTCGTCGACGACAACCTCGTCGCCCGTGCGGATCGTGCCGCCGCCGTCGACGGGGAGCAGCAGGATGCCGAGGGTCGGCTCGTCCTGGCCGAACTCGGACGTGAGCACGCGGAGCAGGCGCGCATCGCGCACGCCCGTGTCGGGGTTCGCGGTGATCGCCGCGCACCGCTCGATCGGCTTCTGCACTTCGAACACCACCTCACCGATGCGCACGCGAGCGCTCCAGTCGAGCTCCGCCCAGGCGGCGGTGCCCCCGACGACGATGTTCGAGCGGAAGCGGCGATCGTCCACCGGCGCGGGGACCGTGGCATCCAGGGCGGCGACCGAGGCCGCGCCGTGGAGCGAGACGAAACCGCGCGGGCGGTCCTGGAAGCGCGCCGTGCGGCCGTCGCCCAGAAGACCGAGGGGCAGGATGCCGTCGGCCTCCAGCAACTTCGCGTCGCTCGTCGTGCGCAGGTACGCCGTCACCGCCTCGGACAGGCGTGCGCGCCCGCTCTCACTGAGATCGGCCTCGACGTCGATGTCGTCGACCCGCAGCCGGAGCGTCTGCGACTCGTCGTCGAAGGTCAGATCGACCCGTGCGAGCGTGGGGAACGTCATCAGCGCGAGACCGCGGCTCTTCGGGAACGTCGCGTCCGCCGGCTCGAGGGCGTCGGCGAAGCGGAACACGAGCGAGCGGTCCCCCTGCACGCGGCCGTCGTCTTGGATGACGAGAGCGTCGCGTCTCTCGGGTGTGAAGCCTTTGACGGGATAGCGGTAGAGGGCGTCGACGCGGATCACCTGTTCATCCTGGCATCCGACGTCGCGGAACGCGTCCGAGCGGAGCTCAGTCACCGCCCGGAAGCATCTCTCCGAGGATCTGCGCCGCCGTTTCCGCGTCGATGTCGCGAAGAGCGGGGACGTCGAGGAAGTGCCGCGCGATGGTCACGCCCATGATCGATGCGACGAGGATCGCCGCTCGCTGGTGCCGGTCTCGATCGCCGCCCGCGGCGAGGGCCGAGGCTCGCTCGTCGAGATAGGCGCTCATCGCATCCGCGGCCTCCGGTGAGCTCAGCATCGAGCGCATCAGCGCGCGGGTGGGGGCGTCGAGCTCATGGAACCGAGCGAGCAGCACCTGCTCCAGATGGACGCCCACCTTGCCGTCCGCCTCGTCGAGCTCGGCGACGGGTCGTACCGCCAGAGCGAACAGAGCGCTCTTCGAGCCGTAGTGCTGCATCACGAGCGACGGGTCGACTCCCGCACGACCGGCGATCCGGCGGATCGTCGCGCCGGCCGGCCCCCGTTCGGCGAACTCCTCGCGCGCGGCCTCGAGGATGCGGTCGGCTGTTGCGGCGCGCTTCTCGGCTCGCGTCCCTGTGCGTTCCATATCTCCACTCTACAAACGTTGAGCGAAGGCGTACTGTTTCGCTCATCACTTGTTGAGCGGAGGATGCCATGACAGAAGCACACACTCGCCGGGCGTTGATCGTCGGAGCCTCGCGGGGACTCGGCCTCGCCCTCGTCGAGGAGTACGCCCGTCGGGGCGTCGAGGTCGTCGCGACGGTCCGTGATGCCGAGAGCGAGGCGCTTCGCGCCCTGACCGAGCGGTTCCCGGTCGCCGTCGAGCGTGTCGACGTCACCGATGCCCTGCAGATATCGGCTTTGGCGCACCGGCTGGGGAGAGATCAGTTCGACCTGCTGTTCGTCGTCGCGGGCATTTCTCTCGCACCCGTCGACGAACCGGCGTCCGACATCGCCGATGACGCATTCACGCGGACCATGTTGACGAACGCGCTGGGCACCATGCGTGTCGTGGAGCGTCTCGCGGCCCTCGTCCCTCAGACGGGCACCGTCGCGGTGATGTCATCCGGCCAGGGCAGCGTCGCGAACAACACCTCCGGCGGTTTCGAGGTCTACCGCGCGTCGAAGGCGGCGCTGAACCAGCTGATGCGGAGCTACGCCGCGCGGCACGCCGCCGAACCGAAGACGCTGCTCTTGCTGGCACCCGGCTGGATCCGCACGGACATGGGCGGCGAGAGTGCAGGTCTCGACATCGCCGAGGCCATTCCCCCGCTCGTCGACACGATAGAGGCTCAGCACGGGACGCCGGGACTGCACTACCTGGACCGCCACGGTGCGACCGTGCCGTGGTGACACGGCCGCACGCGGGTGAATTCACGAGCGGGCGAGCACCTCGCCGTGCGGCAGCAGGATCCACCCGTCGGCGTCCGCCGCCCATTCGCGCCACGCGTCGGAGATCCGCTGCAACGTCTCGTCATCGGCGAGTCCGAGCCTCTTCGCGTGGCCCGCGAAGGCGGAGGCGAGCACTCGGTCGGCCCACATCCCTCCCCACCAGGCGCGAGGTACGCCGCCGAGTCGGCGACGGTGCGTGCGGCGTGAGAGCGCAGCACGCTTTCGTGGTGTCCGTGGGCGTAGGCCACGGCCGTTCGCTCCGGACCGGAGTCAGACGCCGGCGAGGGCGTCGGAC
>JAKOMY010000025.1 GCA_022702225.1 Microbacteriaceae bacterium
GGGGTCACGGTCGCACCGGGGGCGACGGTGCCGAAATCGCGCAGGTCGATCTGCACCGTGCGCTCGGCGGCCTCGGCGTTGACGTGGACGATCGTCGCGCCCTGTCCGTCGGCGTCGATCGCCGCAGTCGATTGCGCGTTGTCGGTGGCCATGAGGTGGTCACCGGGCGCGATGTAGTGCGTGAAGTTGCGCACCGTGTTGAACTTCTCGTTCGTCAGCACCCGGCACGAGGGGTCGGCGTCGCCGTCCTTCAGGCGACGCTCGGACTGGCCCTGCGCGTTGCAGTCGAAGTCGATGAAGACGCTGCCCCAGTTGAGCTTCTCGACCTTCTCCATGTTGTAGAGGTCTTCGACGGGCTGCCAGAACACCCAGGCGTCGGGCTCGAGCTCGCGCAGGTCGCCCACGATGTGCTGGGCCATGCCGAGACCGTTCTCGATGTCGTCGGTGACGAAGCCCTTGTCCTGGGCGGTCCAGTTGCCCTCGACCTCGCTCATCCACAGCGGCTTGTCGGCGGCCTTGGCGATGTCGCGCACGACCTGTCGACCATCGGTGCCGTAGGTGTGCACGTTCAGCTGGTCGACCTGGCTCTTGGACTGCGCCGACCAGGTGTTCCAGTTGGTCGCGAAGATCCCGGGGTTGGTCTCGTCCATCGCCGAGATGACGGCGTCGGTGGTGGTGCTCGACTGCCCGAGGCGGGCCGCGAGGGCCTTGACCATGGCATCCTGCGCCTGAGGCCCGATGTGGGCGCCCTCCTGGCGCCCACCGGTCGGCCAGGTCGCGCCGTCGGGGATCTGGGTCTGCCAGTAGTTCGTGTTCGGCTCGTTGAACGGGTCGATCGTGTCGAACGTGATGCCGTGGGCCTTTTCGAGCTCGTCCACGACGTTCACGAGGTAGCCGGCGAACTTGTCCATGTCGGCGGTGGCGAGCTGCTCGCTCGTGGCGTTGTTGATGCCGCCCGAGGCGTATCCGCTCTGCGTGAGGAAGTACGGCGGGGAGTTGCTGAAGGCCTCCCAGTGGGTGATCTTGCCTTTCAGGGCGTCGAGCCACCACCGCTGGGCGGAGTCCTTGGTGAAGTCGTAGGCGGCGGGGTCGTCGGGGTTCCAGGCCGCCTTGTAGCGCTCGCGATCGGCGTAGTTCGACGTGATCGCACCCTCGGCATCGGTCGCCTTCAGGTCGGGGTTCCAGAAACCGGGCACCGCGCCGCCGGGGCGGAGGTACGACGGGACGTCGGAGGCATTGCCGCCGCCGATGTTGTAGCGCGCGATGTTGAGGTTCAGCCCGTCGTCGCCGAAGACGGCGTCGAAGAGCTTCTGGCGGACGTCGGCCGGGTAGTTGCCGGTGGCGTTGGCGAACCACACCAGGCTCGTGCCCCATCCTTCGAACGGCTTCTCGGAGGCCGTGGCGGGGTTGGGGGTGATGCGCACGGGGGTGGCGGCGGCCGCCTCTGCGGGCGGGGGCGCCGCGGCGGCCGTGGCGGTGATCGCGCCGGCGGCCAGTGCCACCGCACAGGTCATCGACAGCAGTCGAGCTGACTTCATCGTCATTCCGATCCGGCCGCAGCGGTGCGACCTCAGGTGGGGATGTTGACGTCAACATGTTGACGTCAACACCGAGCCTAAGGGAGCGCTATGGATCACCGCAACGGGTGCGCGGAATGTGTCGCCCGGCGCGGCCGCACCCGATCGCGCGAGTCAGGGGCGCGGGCCGGAACTGGCGCGAACCACCAGCGACGTGGGCACCAGGGTGCGGGTGTGCTCGCCCGCGTCGCCCTCGATGTCGGCGATGAGGGCGCTCATCGCCTCTTCGCCGACGCGTTCGAAACGCTGGCGCACGGTCGTCAGCGGCGGCCAGAAGTTCGCCGATTCCGGCATGTCGTCGAAGCCGACCACGCTGACCTCGCGCGGCACGTCGCGTCCCGCTTCGTGCAGCGCGCGGATGACGCCGAGCGCCATCTGATCGTTCGCGGCGAAGACGGCGGTGACGGCCGGATCCTCCGCGAGCTCCCGCCCGATGCGATGCCCCGACTCGGCCGTCCAGTCGCCGATCTGCACCTCGGGCACCCGGCATCCGCGGTCCTCGAGGGCCGAGCGCCACGCGTCGCGGCGGCGTTCCGCGGCGAACGACTCGGGCGGTCCCGACACGTGCCACACGCTCTCATGCCCCAGATCGAGCAGGTGCTCGGTGGCCAGGCGCGCGCCCTGGGCCTGATCGTTGTCGACGACGGCGTAGGGGTAGTCGGCGCTCGAATCCACGACGACGACCGGCAGCCCCGTCGGCAGCGAGAGCTCGTTCTCGCCGAGCCGATGGGTCTCGATCAAGATGACGATTCCGTCGACCGCGTGCTCGTGCAGACGCAGGAACGCCCCCGACACGTCGGACTGGGACGCCGATTGCACGGTGATGAGGGTGATGGAGTATCCGGATGCCGCGGCCATCGACGCCAACGCGTCGAGGGTGCGCGTGTTGCCGTACGAGCTCAGCGAGAACATGATCACGCCGATGCTGCGGAAGCGCCCCGACCGCAGCGCGCGGGCGGCGCTGTTCGGGCGGTACCCCAGGGTCGACATCGCATCGAGCACGCGCTGGCGCGTCTCGGGGTCGACGTTGGTGCGACCATTGGCGACCCGCGAGACGGTCTGACCCGACACCCCCGCGGCTGCCGCCACGTCGGCCATCGACACCTCGCGCCGCCGCTCGCGTGTCGGGATCGCGGTCGACGTCGTCGTCGTCTCGCTCATGCAGGCTCCCTCGGAATGTTGACGTTGACACACTAGCGGTGCCGAGTTATGTTTACGTCAACATCTCGGCCACCCGACCGAAATGCGCACCAACGAAGAGGCACTGGACGATGACGACCACCGCGGCACCCCCGCCCGCCCTGCGCACCCCCCGGCGCAAGCGGCGCACCCGAATCGACGACCGCGGCTGGCTGTTCGTCCTCCCGTTCGCCCTGGTCTTCGCGCTCGTCTTTCTCGCACCGCTGGCGTACTCGGTGTACCTCAGCCTGTTCCGCGATCAGCTGATCGGCGGCAACGCCTTCGTCGGCCTCGACAACTACGTCGCCGCGTTCGGCGACGCGAAGTTCTGGGACGGCTTCGGACGCGTCCTGCTCTTCCTCGTGGTGCAGGTGCCGATCATGCTGCTGCTCGCGCTCGGTGCGGCCCTCGCCATCGACAGCGCGCGCCTCCACGCCGCCGGCTTCTACCGCATGGTGATCTTCCTGCCCTACGCGGTGCCCGCCGTCGTGGCCGTACTCATGTGGGGCTACATCTACGGCGACCAGTTCGGTCTGACCCGCAACCTGAACGACCTCCTCGGCGGACAGGTCGTGCAGCCGTTCCTGCCGGAGTGGATGCTGCTGTCGATCGGCAACATCGTCACCTGGCAGTTCGTCGGCTACAACATGCTCATCTTCTACTCCTCGTTGAAGACCATTCCGAACGAGCTGTACGAAGCGGCATCCATCGACGGAGCGGGTGCGTGGCGCACGATCTTCTCGATCAAGATCCCCGCCGTCCGCGGCGCCGTGGTGATCGCGACGATCTTCTCGATCATCGGCAGCTTCCAGCTCTTCAACGAGCCGAACATCCTCAAGCCCCTGGCACCCAACGTGATCTCGACGTTCTTCACGCCGAACATGTACGCCTACAACCTCTCGTTCGCCGGCCAGCAGTACAACTACGCGGCCACGATCGCCATCATCATGGGCGTCATCACCGCCGTCATCGCTTACGTCGTGCAGCTGCGCGGCTCCCGTCAGGAGGCGCGATGACCACCGCGACCGCACCCCGTACCGACACCGTGGCCGTGACCACTTCCCGCCAGGGCACGCGCCGCCGCTTCGCGCGCAGCTCCCCCACGCACAGCAAGAAGTCCGTGGTCCTCAGCATCGTCATGGCGCTGTACCTGCTGTATACGCTCGTGCCCCTGGCGTGGCTGCTCATCAACTCCACCAAGACCCAGCCCGAGCTCTTCTCGACGTTCGGCCTGTGGTTCGGCAGCGACTTCGCCCTCGGCGACAACATCGTGCAGACCCTGACCTACCGCGACGGGATCTTCCTGCGCTGGCTCGGCAACACGCTGCTCTACGTCGTCGTCGGCGCAGGTGGCGCGACCCTGCTCGCCACCCTCGCGGGCTACGGCCTGGCGAAGTACAACTTCCGCGGCCGCAAGGCGGTCTTCGCCGTCGTCCTGGGTGCGATCGCCGTTCCGGGTACCGCTCTGGCGGTGCCGACGTTCCTGCTGTTCAGCCAGCTGGGCATCACGAACACCCCGTGGGCCATCATCATCCCCTCGCTCATCAGCCCCTTCGGTCTCTACCTGATCTGGGTCTATGCGACGGATGCCATCCCCACCGAGCTGCTCGAAGCCGCCCGCATGGACGGGGCGGGCGAGTTCCGCACCTTCTTCACCATCTCGATCCGCCTGCTCACCCCGGGAATCGTCACGGTGCTGCTGTTCGCGGTCGTGGCGACGTGGAACAACTACTTCCTCCCGCTGATCATGCTGAGCGACCCCGCCTGGTACCCCCTCACGGTCGGCCTCAACCAGTGGAACGCGCAGGCGACCGGCGTCGCCGCGCAGCCCATCTACAACCTCGTGATCACCGGATCGCTGCTCTCGATCATCCCGATCGTCGCGGCCTTCCTGCTGCTCCAGCGCTTCTGGCAGTCGGGTCTGACCGCCGGCAGCGTCAAGGAGTGATCACCCCCAGCTCCCCCTGACCGGGGTATCCCCCCGGATGACCCGCAACACCACACCACCGGAGCGTCCTGCCCCGGAACACACAACACCCCCGGGGCCTCGGCCCCGAATCCACAACAACGAAGTGAAGGAACCGATGACATTCATGCGCAAGAGCACCGCCGCTCGGCGGGCCGTCTTCGCCGTCGCCGCCACCGCCCTGACGGTCGGCGCGCTGACCGCGTGCTCGGGCGGTAACGCCGGCGGTGCTGCCGGCGGATCGGCCGACGACATCGAGAAGGCCCTCGAGGCCGGCGGCGAGATCACGTACTGGTCCTGGACCCCCTCGGCCGAGGCGCAGGTCAAGGCCTTCGAGGCGAAGTACCCCAAGGTCAAGGTCAACTACGTCAACGCCGGCACGAACACCGAGGAGTACACCAAGCTCCAGAACGCCATCAAGGCGGGCTCCGGCGCTCCCGACGTCGTGCAGATCGAGTACTACGCCTTCCCGCAGTTCGCGCTCTCGGACTCGCTGGTCGACCTGTCGTCGTACGGCTTCGCCGACCTCAAGGACGACTACGCGACCGGCCCGTGGGGCTCGGTCAACTTCGACGGCAAGCTGTACGGCCTGCCGCAGGACTCGGGCCCCATGGCCCTCTTCTACAACAAGTCGGTCTTCGACCAGTACGGCATCGCCGTCCCCACCACGTGGGACGAGTACGTCGCCGCGGGCGAGAAGCTGCACGCCGCCGACCCGACGAAGTACATCACCGCCGACAACGGCGACTCGGGCTTCACCACCAGCATGATCTGGCAGGCCGGCGGCACCCCGTTCAAGACCTCGGGCACCGACGTCACCATCGACCTGCAGGACGAGGGCTCGAAGAAGTTCGCCGACAACTGGAACCGTCTCATCGAGGGCGGCCTGATCTCCAACACCCCCAGCTGGAGCGACGAGTGGTTCAAGGGCCTCGGTGACGGTTCGATCGCCTCTCTCGTGATCGGCGCCTGGATGCCCGGCGTCCTGGAGTCCTCGGTCAAGGACGGCTCGGGCAAGTGGGCCGTGGCCCCCATCCCCACCTACGACGGCAAGGCCGTGACGGCGGAGAACGGCGGCGGCGGCCAGGCCGTGACCAAGCAGAGCAAGAACCCCGCGCTCGCGGCCGGCTTCCTCAAGTGGCTCAACAACGACGACGAGAGCCTGAAGATCTTCGCCGAGTCGGGTGGCTTCCCCTCGACCACCGCGCAGCTGAGCGACCCCGCCTTCGTCGACAAGAAGTCGGACTACTTCGGCGGCCAGCAGATCAACCAGGTGCTGACGCAGGCCTCGAGCGAGGTCCGCGAGGGCTGGAGCTACCTGCCCTTCCAGGTGTACGCCAACAGCATCTACGGCGACACCGTGGGCCAGGCCTACTCGAAGAAGAGCGACCTGAACGCGGGCCTCACCGCGTGGCAGGACCAGCTCGTCCAGTACGGCAACGACCAGGGCTTCTCGGTCAACAAGTAAGCAGTTCCCCGGGGGCGGGTCCGCGTGCACGCATGCGGCCCGCCCCTTCCCTTCCCTCGCCAGGAGAGACCCGAATGACCTCCCCCACCCGCATCGTCGTGGACCGCACCGCCGTCGGAGCCGACGTCCCCCGCCGCCTGTTCGGCTCGTTCGTCGAGCACATGGGCCGTTGCGTGTATGACGGCATCCACTCCCCCGGGCACGACACCGCCGACGGCCAGGGCTTCCGCGCCGACGTGCTCGAGCTCGTGCGCGAGCTGGGCGCCACCGTCGTGCGCTACCCCGGCGGCAACTTCGTGTCGGGCTACCGCTGGGAGGACGGTGTGGGCCCGCGCGCGGAGCGTCCGGTTCGGCTGGATGCCGCGTGGCACAGCACCGAGACCAATCAGGTGGGCCTGCACGAGTTCGCCGAGTGGGCGGATGCCGCGGGCCTGGAGGTCATGGAGGCGGTGAACCTCGGCACGCGCGGCGTGGCCGAGGCCGCCGACCTGCTCGAGTACGCCAACCACCCCGCCGGCACCGCGCTGAGCGACCGCCGCCGCGACAACGGCCGCGAAGACCCGTTCGGCATCCGCCTGTGGTGCCTGGGCAACGAGATGGACGGCCCCTGGCAGATCGGCCACAAGACCGCCGACGAGTACGGCCGCCTGTCCGCCGAAACCGCACGCATGATGCGTTTCATCGACCCGACGGTCGAGCTCGTGGCCGCGGGCAGCTCGAATCACGAGATGCCGACGTTCGGCGAATGGGAGCGCACCGTGCTCCGCCACACCGCGGGACTGATCGATCACATCTCGGTCCACGCGTACTACGAGGAAGACCCCGCCGACCCCGCCAGCTTCCTCGCCAGCGGAGTCGCCCTGGACCGCTACATCGGCGAGGTCGCCGACATCATCGACGAGGTCGGGGCGACGACCCCCGACGGCCGCCCGATCGGCATCAGCGTCGACGAGTGGAACGTCTGGAACCAGACCCGCTGGAACGAGGTCGACAAGCCGCGCGTGTTCACGGGCGACTGGCCGATCGCGCCGCGCCTGATCGAAGACGACTACACCGTGACCGACGCCGTCGTCGTGGGCTCGCTCCTGATCACGCTCATCCGCCGCTCCGACCGCGTGTCGATGGCGAACCTCGCGCAGCTCGTGAACGTCATCGCCCCCATCCGCACCGAGCCCGACGGCGGCGCAGCCTGGCGGCAGACCACCTTCCACCCCTTCGCCCTCACGGCCAAGGCGGCATCCGGTCGCGTCGTCGTCCCGCGTGTCGACGGCGCCACCATCGACACCCCGCGGCTCGGCCCGGTCGACGCCGTCGACACGGTCGCCACCGTCGACGGCGACACCGTGTCGGTGTTCCTCGTGCACCGCGACCTCGAGGCTCCGACCCCGGTCGAGCTCGACCTCGGCCCGGTCGACGCCGTCGAAGCCGTGGTCGTCATGATCCCCGAGGGCGGGGACCGCCACACCACCAATTCCGCCGACGGCGAGCCCGTCGCCCCCGTCGGACTCGACGTCGAGGTGGGCGACGACGGCATCCTGCGTTTCACCCTCCCCGCTCTGTCATGGGTGCGCCTGCGCGCGCGCCTCGTCGACTGATCCCCTGAGAACCCGAAAGACATCGTGACGACTTTCTCCATCGGTGAGACCGACTTCCTGCTCGACGGGAAGCCCCACCAGGTCATCTCCGGAACGCTGCATTACTTCCGCATCCACCCCGACCATTGGGCCGACCGCATCCGCACCGCCAAGGCCATGGGGCTCAACACCATCGAGACCTACGTGGCGTGGAACGCCCACGAGCCCGTTCGCGGGGAGTGGGATGCCACGGGGTGGAACGACCTCGGCCGCTTCCTCGACCTGATCGCCGAGGAAGGCCTGCACGCGATCGTGCGCCCAGGCCCGTACATCTGCGCGGAATGGCACAACGGTGGACTGCCGGTGTGGCTGACCTCGACGCCGGGCATCGGCATCCGTCGCTCGGAACCGCAGTTCATCGATGCGGTGTCGGAGTACCTGCGCCGGGTCTACGAGATCGTGGCGCCCCGCCAGATCGATCGCGGCGGCAATGTGGTGCTCGTACAGATCGAAAACGAGTACGGCGCCTACGGGTCCGACAAGACGTACCTGCGCGAGCTGGTGCGCGTGACCGAGGACGCCGGCATCACGGTGCCGTTGACGACCGTCGACCAGCCGATGCCGTGGATGCTCGAGGCCGGAAGCCTGCCGGGCCTCCACCTCACCGGCTCGTTCGGCTCGCGGTCGGAGGAGCGCCTCGCGACCCTCCGGGAGCACCAGCCCACCGGCCCGCTCATGTGCAGCGAGTTCTGGGACGGCTGGTTCGACTGGTGGGGCAGCATCCACCACACGACCGACCCCGCGGCATCCGCCCACGACCTCGACGTGCTGCTCGCCGCCGGCGCCTCGGTGAACATCTACATGGTGCACGGCGGCACGAACTTCGGCACCACGAACGGCGCGAACGACAAGGGCCGCTTCGACCCCATCGTCACCTCGTACGACTACGACGCCCCCATCGACGAGTCGGGCCACCCGACGGCGAAGTTCCACGC
>JAKOMY010000034.1 GCA_022702225.1 Microbacteriaceae bacterium
GCCGTCTGGCACATCCCGTCGACGGCGCAGGTCTGCACGCCGTCGTAGTCGTAGTCCTTCTCCAGCTCCGCGACGAGGGCGCCGTCACCGCGCTCGCGGGCCGCGGTCGAGGCGCGTCGCACCACGATGCGCTGGCGCGGCGTGAGGGTGAGCGATCGGCTCGGGCACACCGGCTCGCAGTACCCGCACTCCACGCACCGGTCGGCCTCGGGCTCGATCGACACCGGCGCCTTCAAGTGGCGCATGTGCGCGCCGGGGTCGTCGTCGACGATCACGCCCGGATTCAGGATGCCGCGCGGATCGAGCAGACGCTTCAGCCCCACGATCACCTCGTACAGCTCGTCGCCGTACTGCCGGCGCACATAGGGGGCCATCGCCCGACCCGTGCCGTGCTCGGCCTTGAGGTTGCCCCCCGCCTCCAGCACGAGGTCGACCATCGCGTCGGTGAAGCCCTCGAAACGGCCGAGAGCCTTGGCGCCCTCGAACCGGTCGGTGAGCATGAAGTGGATGTTGCCGTCCTTGGCGTGGCCGAAGATGACGCTGTCGGCATAGCCGAAACGCGCGAACAGCTCCTGCAGCCCCTCGCAGGTGTCGGCGAGACGTTCGACCGGCACGACCACGTCTTCGAGCAGAGCCGTCGTGCCGCTCGGCCGGGCACCGGCGACCGAGGCGTACAGGCCCTTGCGGAAGGTCCAGGCGGCGGCGCGTTGCACGGGGTCGCTCGAGAACACGGCCGCGTCGAGCAGGGGCTCCTCGGCGAGCACGCGCGCGCCCGCGCCGGCGAGCTCCCTCAGCGCGGGAGCATCGTCGGCGTGGTACTCCACCAGCAGGGCCGCCTGCGTGGTCGCCTCGAATCCGTGAATGGCGGCGGGCGTCCCGGCCAGGCGCTGTCCGACGCGGAGCGAAGTGGCATCCATCAGCTCCAACGTCGCCGCGCCCGTCGCCACCAGCGCCGGCAGGGACCGGGTCGCCGCGTCGAGAGTCGGGAACACCGCGAGGGTGGTGGCGATCGCGGGACGGATCGGCACGGTGCGGAAGGTCGCCTCGGCGACGAACGCGAGCGTCCCCTCCGACCCCACGACCAGATGCGCGAGCAGCGCCGCGGGTGTATCGAAGTCGAGGAAGGCGTTGAGGGCGTAGCCCATGGTGTTCTTCATCGCGAACTGCCGCTCGATGAGGGCGACGCTCGCCGGGTTGCTCACGACCCGCTCCCGCAGACGCATCAAGCCCTCGACGAGAGCCGGCTCACGCTCGCGCAGCAGGGCGTCGGCGTCGGGCTCGGCGGTGTCGACGACGGTCCCCGAGGCCAGCACGAGCACGAGCCCCTCGAGCGTGCGGTACGAGTTCTCGACGGTTCCGCACGCCATGCCGCTGGAGTTGTTCGCGACGACTCCGCCGATGGTGCACGCGGCCTCGCTCGCCGGGTCGGGACCGAGACGGTGGCCGTGCCGCAGCAGCCGCGCGTTGACCTGACGCACGGTCGCCCCGGGCTGCGAGCGCACGCGCCGACCGCCGTCGAGCACGTCGATGCGCCCGAAGCCCTGGCGCACGTCGACGAGGAGCCCGGTACCCGACGACTGCCCCGACAGGCTCGTGCCGCCGGAGCGGAAGGTCACGGGGGTTCCCGACTCCGTGGCTGCGCGCAGCACCCTGGCGACCTCCGCCGCGTCGGCGGCGACGACGACGGCATCCGGGGTCAGCAGATAGTGCGAAGCGTCGTTGGCGTAGGCGACGCGGTCGATCGCGCGCGTGCGGATGCGCGAGACGTCGGCGACGGCCGCGGCGATCTCGGGAGCGATCTCGGGGGTGGCGAGGGTCATGCGTCGTCCTTCGAACGGTGCGACAGGGACATCACTCCTCGCCCTCCGGGGTGAGGACCCGCGTCAGGTCCGGATCGGTTTCGACGAGAGCCCGGATGCCGTGCGGCGGTCCCGCGACCAGGGTCGAGGCGTGCGCGACGGCGTGCGCTCCCCACTCGGCCGCCGACGCGGCGGCGACGGCGAGGGGGTCGTCTCCCGCAGCGGTGGCGGTGGCTTCGCGGGTCAGCCCGAGGAGGAAGCCGGCGAGGGCGGCATCGCCCGCTCCCGCGGTGTTGGCGACGAAGGGGGCATCGGCCCGCGCGAACACGGCGCGGTCGGCGGTCACGGCGACGAGGCCGTCGGCGCCGAGGCTCGCGAGCACCGTGGTGACACCGCGCTCGACGATCTCCCGGGCGGCGGCGATGACCTCGCCGAGTGTGGCGAGGGGGCGCCCCACCGCGGCGGACAGCTCTTCGGCGTTCGGGGTGAGCAGGTCGATGCCCGCGGGCTCGGCGAGGAGCGCGTCGAGCGCCGGCCCGCTCGTGTCGACCGCGACCCGCGCACCGTGTTCCCCAGCGGCCGCGCGGACGGCTGCCAGCTCGACCAGCTCTTCGGATCCGGAGAGCTTCGGCAGGCTCCCCGAGATCACGAGCCACGTGGCGGTCTGGAGCGCCAGCTCTTCGCGCAGCGCCGCGAGCGTGGCCGCCCAGGCCCCCGACGACAGCGGCGGGGTGGGCGCGTTGACCTTGGTGGTCGCCCCCTCGGCGTCGATGATCGAGGTGTTCACGCGGGTGGCGCCGGGCACTTCGACGATGCGCAGCAGCGGGGCGGTGAGTCCGCACCGGGCGAAGCGCACGTCGTCGGCACCGAGCACGACCACGGCGGCGGTGCGGGCTCCTCCCGCGGCGAGGGCGGCCGAAACGTTGACGCCCTTGCCGCTCACCTCGCGGGTGTAGCTGTCGGCGCGGGCGAAAGCACCGCGGCGCAGGGTGCCGACGCGGTACGTGGCATCGATCGCCCCCGCGGCGGTCAGCGTGACGATGCCGCTCACGCGCGGATCCCCGCCGCGCCGAAACCTGTGCGGTCGACGCCGGTCGCTACGCGCCCGGTGATGACGTCGAGCAGGCGCCGCACCTCCGCGGCGACCGCCGCGCGCCCCGGGGCGAGCCAGCGGCGGGGGTCGATGGCATCCGGATCCCGCTCGAGCTCGTCGCGCACGGCCGCGGTCAGCACGGTGTTCAGGTGCGTGCCGATGTTGATCTTGCGCATGCCCGCGCGCACGGCGCCGTCGATTCCGGCGTCGGCGACCCCGCTGGAGCCGTGCAGGACGAGAGGCACGGGCAGGGCCGCGGCGAGTTCCGCGATGAGGGTCTCATCGAGCAGGGCGCTGCGTTCGCGCATCGCGTGCTCGCTGCCCACGGCCACGGCCAGGGCGTCGACCCCGGTGGCCTCGACGAATCGCGCGGCCTCGGCGACGTCGGTCCGTACGCCCGGGGCGTGGGCGCCCTTGCCGCCGATCTCGCCGAGCTCGGCCTCGACCCAGGCTCCCGCGGCGTGCGCACGGGCGGCGACGGCGGCGGTGCGCTCGAGGTTCTCGGCATCCGTCAGATGGGCGGCGTCGAACATCACCGACCGGATCCCGACCGCCAACGCCTCGTCGACGAGCGGCTCGTCGGTGGCGTGGTCGAGATGCACGACGACCGGCACGGACGCGGCGTCGGCCAGTCGCAGAGCGGCGGCTCCCGCGGGGCCGATGCCGCCGTGGAACGCGATGGCGTTCTGCGAGAGCTGGAGGATCACGCCCGCCCCGGCGGCCTCGGCCCCGGCGACGATGGCCTCGGCGACCTCGAGGGTGATGAAGTTGAAGGCTCCGACCGCGCGGTGCGCGGCGAGCAGTTCGGGCATGGCGGCCAGCGGCACGGCGGTCTCTCTCTCGGGTCGCCCCTCCGCGTGAGGGGTCGTTCTCTGTCGCCTGGGACATCCCGCGGCGACAGTTCTTGGCCCCTCACGACAGGACGAGGGGCCCGAACGTGAGTGTCTGGACAGCGAGGAGTCCTGACCCCCTGAGGCGTCTGACGGGGGGTGGATGCCGGGACCCCCGCGTCGGCGTGAGGGCCCGGCATCCGGGGGTGGATCAGCAGGAGGACTTGTAGACCGCGTCCTTGCCGTCGGTGGTGATGTTGTCCTTCGTGAGGATGGTGAAGCCGGTCTGGATCTTGGCTTCGGTCGCCTCGCCCTTCAGCGCCGCGATGGCCTGCTGCACGCCGTCTTCGCCGATGGTGGCGGGCTCCTGCGCGACGAGCGCCTGAACCGTTCCCGCCTGCAGGGCCTTGACCTGGGCGGGGCCCGCGTCGAAGCCGACGATGGTGACGGCGCCCTGCTTGCCGGCCTGCTGCACGCCGGTGGCCGAGCCCTCGGCGGCGAACAGGTTGGCGGCGAAGATGCCGACGATGTCGGGGTCCTTCTGCAGCGCTGCGGTGACGATCTCGGCGGCGGTGGAGGGCTCGTTGTGCGAGTACTGCACGCCGACGGATTCGAACTTCGAGTCCTTCTTGACGGCGTCTTCGAAGCCCTGGGCGCGGGCGTCGGTGGTGGAGACACCGGGGTCGGTGGAGACGACGAGCACCTTGCCGCCGTTGGGGTTCGCCTTCTGGATCGCCTCGAAGGC
>JAKOMY010000005.1 GCA_022702225.1 Microbacteriaceae bacterium
GACGCCTTCGAGACCGTGCTGAACGTCGCCGCCGTCGGCATCCTGGTCACCTGGGCGACGATCATCCTCTGCCAGATGAAGTTCAAGCGCCTCGCCGACCGGGGCGAGCTCGTGCGGCCGAAGTTCCGCCTGTTCTGGGCGCCCTACACGGGGTACGCGACGCTCGTCTTCCTCGCGGTCGTGCTCGTGCTGGTGTTCATCGACTCTCCCGCGACGCTGCTGGTGGCGGTGCTCGCGAGCCTCGCCATCACGATCGGCTGGTTCGCCTGCCGCAAGCGCATCGCCGAGCTCGCCGCCGAGCGCGAGGGCTACACGGGCACGGTGCCGGTGGTGCCGAGCCCCTTCCCGCAGCCGCGCGAGAAGAAGGCGCGCGACACGAAGCGCTGAGCCCGCGGGCTCTCGGCGCGGCGCTCGGGCTTCGGCTCGGGCGCCGCACTCTTTCATGGGGGCGTGTTCACCTCCGTTGAGTGTCCAAAACACCCGGACGTTTTCGATTTTGGTCCGGGTGTTTTGGACACTCGAGAGGGGGTGGGGCGCCGGGGCACGGGGCGGGGTTCGGGGTTCGGCTCGGGCGGCGGGTCAGGCGTCGGAGCGCCAGCCGCAGTAGGCCTCGGCAAGGTAGGCGCGGCCGTGCTCGGACTCCACGACGGTGCGCAGTTCGCCGATCTGGCGTCGCCGGTCGAAGTCGGTGGCATCCGGGGCCACGTGCAGCAGGCTCGTCGTCCACCACGAGAAGTGCTGCGCCTTCCAGATGCGGCGGCTGGCGGTCTCGGGGTACGCGTCGAGCAGGCGCTCGTCGTTCTCGAGCAGCAGCGCCTCGAGGGCGGCGGCGAGCAGGCGCACGTCGGCGATCGCGAGGTTCATGCCCTTGGCACCGGTGGGCGGCACGGTGTGCGCGGCATCTCCGACGAGCGCGACGCGGCCGCGGCGCAGCTCGTGCGCGACGAAGCTGCGGAAGCGCAGGACGTCGCGCTGGAAGATCGGGCCCTGCTTCAAGGTCGTGCCGGGCACGCGCCTCTGCAGCTCGTCCCACAGCTGGGCCTCGGAATACGCGTTCGTGTCGGTGTCGGGGTCGCACTGGAAGTACATACGCTGCACGGTGTCGGAACGCTGGCTGACCAGGGCGAAGCCGTCGGGGGAGTTGCTGTAGATGAGCTCGTCGCTCGAGGGCGGGGCCTCGCACAGGATGCCGAACCACGCGAACGGGTACTCGCGGAAGTATCCGCCGGTGCTCGAGCCGGTGACTGCGGCGCGAGCGACGCTGCGCGAGCCGTCGGAGCCGACGACGAAGTCCGCCTCGATCTCGAGGGGCTGCCCGTCGGCGTCACGGGCGATGACGCGGGGGCGGGCGGTGCCGGCGTCGTCGACGCGCTCGGCCGTGATGCCGAAACGAAGATCCTGCCCGGCGTCGAGCCGCGCGGCGATGAGGTCTTTCAGCACCTCGTGCTGCGGGTACAGCCAGACGGCACGGCCGACGGATGCCGCGAAGTCGATGCGGTGACCCTCGCCCTCGAAGCGCAGTTCGACGCCGTCGTGGCGGTGCCCCTGGGTGCGGGCACGCGAGGCGGGACCGAGGGTGTCGAGTAGTTCGACGGTGCCCTGCTCGAGGATGCCGGCCCGGATCGTGCTCTCGATGTCGTCGCGCGAGCGCTGGTCGATGACGACGGACTCGATGCCCGCTCTGTCGAGCAGGTGCGAGAGCAGGAGCCCCGCGGGGCCGGCGCCGACGATGGCGACGCGGGTACGGACGGTGGTGGTCATGGCGTCTCCTTCGACGGTGGCTGTGTCGATGGTGCCCCTCGCTCTGCCGCTGCGCCGCGGTGTTCTCATTGAACGGGATATCGCTCACGCTTGCGACGAGTCCGCTCCCGCCGCCCCTTCGTCCCGCGGGCGACCGAAGTCCACCCCCGCGCGAAGAGGGCGGGGTCAGCGGCGGTAGCCGAGGGCGCGCTCGGTGTCGCGGGCGGCGCGGTGCAGCTCGACCAGGGCGAACGGGGTCTCGGCGTCGCGGGGGAGCACCACCGACAGGGCGGCGATCACCGCCCCCGTCTCGTCGCGCACGGGCACGGCGACTCCCGTCGAGACGCTGTCGACGTAGCCGGGGGCGATGACCCGGCCCAGGCTGCGGATCTCGGCGAGCACGCGGCGCAGGGCCGCCGGGTCGACGATCGTCTCGGGGGTGACGGCGCGCAGGGGTCCGGCGAGTACGCGCTCCCGCAGATCGTGGGGGGCGAAGGCGAGGAGGACGAGACCCGACGACGACGCGTGCAGGGGAAGACGCCCGGCGATGCGCGTGATGTTCGCCCCCGAGTCGGGGGCGCTGAGCCGCTCGAGGAAGAGCGCTTCCTCCTGCTCGAGGATCGCCAGCTGCGTGTGTTCGCGCACGCGCGTCTGCACCCGCTCCATCGCCGGCAGCGCCGCTTGGCGCAGGCGCAGGGCGTGAGAGGACCGCGTGGCCAGTTCCCAGAGGCGCATGCCCACGCGGATGCGGCGCTCCTCGTCGCGCTCGAGCAAGCCGGCATCCACCAGCTCGTTCACGATCCGATGCGCCGACGAGCTCGGCAGACCCGCCCGCCGTCCGATGTCGGACGTGGTCTGCGCGGTGCGCGTGGGGGTGAAGGTCTCGAGGATCCGCACCAGGCGGTCGGTCACCGAGTCGCCCGAGGGGGAGTTCGCCATGGGGTCAGGATGCCATGATTCCCATTCAGCGGGAACCGCTCGCCACTGCTGGGGACGGTGTCGGAGCATTGTCTGGTCGAAGGAGACCCCATGTCGAACCCTCCCGCCGCCGCCCCCGAATCGCTGCTGGCCGCACCCGATCAGGCCACGCAAGACGAGATCGTCCGCGAGATCCGCGCCCGTCACGCCGAACTCGACGCGCTCGATGCCGCGGGCACGCATGTCGCCGCGACCGCCCACGACTTCCCGGCGTATCGGTCGAGCGTGCTGCGGCATCCGACCAAGAATCCGAAGCTCGTCGACCCCGAGACGATCGAACTGTTCTCGCCCGCGTTCGGACAGCGAGACGTCGCCGCGATCGAGTCCGACCTCACGCTGCAGCACGCGGGCGAGCCGCTGGGGGAGCGCATGAGCGTGCAGGGGCGCCTGCTCGATTCGTGGGGCCGGCCGGTGGCGAACCAGCTCATCGAGATCTGGCAGGCCAACGCCGCCGGGCGCTACATCCACCAGCGCGACCAGCACCCCGCCCCGCTCGACCCGAACTTCTACGGCCTGGGCAAGATGCTGACCGACGACGACGGCCGCTACCGCTTCGTCACGATCAAGCCCGGCCCCTACCCCTGGGGCAACCACGACAAGGCCTGGCGCCCGGCCCACATCCACTTCTCGCTGTTCGGGAACGTGTACGCCCAGCGCCTGGTGACGCAGATGTACTTCCCGAGCGACCCGCTGTTCGACTACGACCCGATCTTCCAG
>JAKOMY010000062.1 GCA_022702225.1 Microbacteriaceae bacterium
CATGCCGGCGACGACCAGCAGATCGTCTGGCTGCACAAGGTCGGTTGAGACCGTCGGGCGGGGGAGGCGCCACTACCGGAGGTCGGTGACCACACCCGGCACCGGGACCGCGTATCCCTCGCCTGACAAGACGAGAGCCCCCTGGCATCCCCGATTGCAGTCGGGGGGATGCCAGGGGGCTCTCGCCGTGCGGAAGACCGCGCTCAGACCGAGGCGATGGCCACGACGGCGTTGTGACCGCCGAAGCCGAAGGAGTTGCTGATCGCCAGCTGGTCGCCGGCTCCGAGCTCGACGGCCGAGCCGGACAGGGCGAACGGGACCTCGGGGTCCTGCTCGGTCAGGTTGATCGTCGGCGGGGCGACGCGATTCTGAAGCGCCAGCACCGTGAAGATCGCCTCGAGGGCACCGGTTCCACCGAGCAGGTGACCGGTGGAGGCCTTGGTGGCCGACACCGGGATCTCGTCGACACGGGCGCCGAACACGGCGCGCAGCGCCTTGTACTCGTTCGGGTCGCCGACCGGGGTTGAGGTGGCGTGGGCGTTGATGTGGGTAACGTCGTCGACCGACGCTCCCGCCATTTCGAGCGCCATGTGCACGGCTCGTGCGGCGCCGTGACCCTCGGGATCGTTGGCGGTGATGTGATACGAATCCGCCGTGACGCCGCCGCCCACGATCGACGCGTAGATCTTCGCGCCGCGGGCCTTCGCGTGCTCCTCAGTTTCGAGGATGAGGACACCGGCGCCCTCGCCCATGACGAATCCGTCGCGGTCGATGCTGGCCGGGCGGGACGCCGTCTCGGGGGAGTCGTTGCGCTTGGAGAGCGCCTGCATCGACGCGAACGAGGCGATCGTGATGGGGTGGATCGCCGACTCGGTGCCACCGGCGATCACGACGTCGGCCAGGCCGTCGCGGATGTGCTGCACGGCGTTCACGATCGACTCGGTGCTCGAGGCACAGGCCGAGGCGACCGTGCGCGCGAACGCGCGGGCGTTGAAGTGCAGGGAGAGGTTGCCGGCGGCCGCGTTGGGCATGAGCATGGGCACCGTCATCGGCATGACACGCCGCGGGCCCTTCTCGCGCAGGGTGTCCCAGGCGTCGAGCAGCGTCCAGACGCCGCCGATACCGGTGGCGAAGTCGACACCGAGACGGTCGGGGTCGATGTCGGGGGAGCCGGCGTCTTCCCAGGCCTCTTTCGCCGCCACCATCGCGAGCTGCGACGAAGGGTCGAGGCGCTTGGCGACGGGGCGCTCGAGCACGGTCTCGGGGCGCACCAGGGCCTCGGCGGCGAAGGTGACGGGCAGGTTGTACTGCTCGACCCACTCGTGCTCGAGGGAACGGGCGCCGGAGGTTCCGGCGAGCAGGGCGGACCAGCTCTCGGGTGCCGTGCCGCCGATGGGCGAAGTGGCTCCGATGCCGGTGACGACGATGCGGGGTGTGCTCATGAGCGAGAAATCCTTGGTGCGGCCGACAGGTCGTGACCGGTGGGGGCCGGAGCCCCCACCGGGA
Organism: Microbacteriaceae bacterium; assembly: GCA_022702225.1. Taxonomy (GTDB): domain Bacteria; phylum Actinomycetota; class Actinomycetes; order Actinomycetales; family Microbacteriaceae; genus Microbacterium. Next base: position 1,507 of record JAKOMY010000062.1, read on the forward strand.
GGTGTCAGGACTGGTTCGACGTGATGAAGGTCACGGCGTCGCCGACGGTCTTGAGGTTCTTGACCTCGTCGTCGGGAATGGTGACGCCGAACTTCTCCTCGGCGTTGACCACGATCGTCATCATCGAGATGGAGTCGATGTCGAGGTCGTCGGTGAAGGACTTCTCGAGCGCGACCTCGTCGGCCGAAATGCCCGTCTCGTCGGTGATGAGCTCGGCAAGGCCGGCGAGAACCTCGTCGTTGGTGAATGCCATGATGTCTCCTGTTTCTTGGGGGCGGGGCCTGTCGGGCCCCGATCAGTCTAGAGTTCGACGGCGCTGCGTCAGGGCAGCACGACGACCTGCGCGCCGAACACCAGTCCGGCTCCGAAGCCGATCTGCAGCGCGAGGCCGCCGCTGAGCTCGGGGTGTTCCTCGAGCAAGCGGTGGGTGGCGAGGGGAATGGACGCCGCAGACGTGTTGCCGGTGGTCTCGATGTCGCGACCGATCACGACGGTCTCGGGAAGACCGAGCTGCTTGGCGAACTCGTCGATGATGCGCATGTTCGCCTGGTGCGGCACGAAGGCGGCGAGGTCGGCGGGCTCGATGCCCGCGGCCTCGATGGCCTGGCGCGCGACCTTGACCATCTCCCAGACGGCCCAGCGGAAGACCGTGGGGCCCTCCTGACGCAGGGTCGGCCAGGCGGCGACCCCGTCGCGGAAGTCGGTGAGGGTGGCGTTCATGCCCACCGCATCTGCCTTCGAGCCATCCGAGCCCCAGATGGTGGGGCCGATGCCGGGGGTGTCGCTCGGGCCCACGACCACGGCGCCCGCGCCGTCGCCGAGCAGGAACGAGATGCTGCGGTCGGTGGGATCCACGACGTCGCTGAGCTTTTCGGCACCGACGACGACGACGTGCTTCGCAAGGCCCGCCCGCACGAGCGCGTCGGCCTGACCGACGCCGTACGCGAAGCCCGCGCAGGCGGCGTTGAGGTCGTACGCGGCGGCGGGGTTCGCACCGATCCGGTCGGCCACGATGGCCGAGGCGGACGGCGTCTGCTTGGGGTTGCTGATGGTCGCCACGATCACCGCGTCGATGTCTTCGGGCGCCACGCCCGACTTCTCGACGGCCTCGCGCGCGGCCGTGGTGGCCAGGTCGATGGCATCCGTCTCTTTGTTCGCGCGAACGCGCGTGACGATGCCGGTGCGCTGGCGGATCCACTCGTCGCTCGAGTCAATCGGGCCGACGAGGTCGTCGTTCGGCACGAAGTTCTCGCCGCGGGCGGCGCCGTACGAGTAGATGCGCGTGTGCGCGGGGCCCTGCAGCTGGCGGAGGGTGGGGGTGCTCATGCCTGTTCTTCTTTCAGCAGGGAGACGGCCGCGTCGAGGTCGTCGGGGGTCTTGACCGCGACGGTCGGGGTGCCGCGGAGGGCGCGCTTGGCGAGCCCGGTGAGGGCGCCGGCGGGGGACATCTCGATGATGCCGGTCACGCCGTGCTCGGCGAACGAGAGCATGCAGCGGTCCCAGCGCACGGGGGAGGCGACCTGAGCGACGACGAGGTCGAGGGCGCGACGTCCCTCGGCGACGACGGAGCCGTCGGAGTTCGTCCAGAGCGTCGTGCTCGGGTCGGAGACCGCGACGTCGGCGGCGGCGGCGCGGAGGGTCTCGACGGCGGGCTCCATGAAACGGGTGTGGAACGCTCCCGCAACCTGCAGCGCGATGACGCGCGCACCGCGCGGCGCCTCGGAGGCGAGCTCTGCCAACGCCGAGAGTTCACCGGCCGCCACGATCTGACCGCCGCCGTTGTAGTTGGCCGGGGTGAGGCCGAGCACGTCCAGTCGCTCGAGCACGGTCTGCTCGTCGCCGCCCACGACGGCGCTCATGCCGGTCTCGACGGCGGCGGCGGCCTCGGCCATCGCGCGGCCGCGGAGTCCGACCAGACGCAGCGCGTCGTCGTCGGAGAGCACACCGGATGCCGCCAGTGCGGCGATTTCGCCGACGGAGTGTCCCGCGACCCCGTGCACCGACGCGCCGGCGCGGTCGTTCAGCGCGGCCCACGACAGCAGGCTCGCCGCCACGATCAGCGGCTGCGCCACGCTCGTGTCGCGGATGCGATCGGCATCCCACTCGGTACCGGCGGCGATGAGATCGACGCCCGCCTGCTCGGAATAGGCGGCGAGACGCTCACGCGCCCCGTCGAGTTCGAGCCAGGGCGAGAGGAACCCGGGGGTCTGAGAGCCCTGTCCGGGGAAGACGGCGATGATCACCGTTCCATCCTGTCAAGGATCGGGCACGCGCTTCTGGAGATATCGACACAGAAATACGGCGTGTCTTTGTGCGCGCCGTGCATCAACGCGCCAGAGGCGACCGTCGGCCCACCGGACTCCGGCGGCGCGTGGCATCCGTTCCGATCGATCCGAGGATGAGCGCGGTCTGCAGGATGAGCGCTTCTCGCGGACCCGTGGCATCCCACCCGATGACCTCCGACACGCGCTTGAGGCGGTACCGCACGGTGTTGGGATGCACGTACAGCTCGCGGGCCGTGGCCTCGAGCGAGCGGCCGTTGTCGAGGTAACTCCACAGGGTCGCGACGAGATCGGCGCTGTGCGCGTGCAGGGGCTGATACACGCGGTCGACCAAGGTCTGCTTGGCCACGACGTCGCCGGCGAGGGCGCGCTCGGGCAACAGGTCGTCGGCCTCGACCGGGCGCGGGGCGTGGCGCCAGGCACGGGCCACGGCGAAGCCGGCGAGGGCCGCACGAGCGCTCTGCCCCGCGTCGACCAGCGCGGGCACGGCGGGCCCGAGCACGAGATGCCCGGTGCCGAAGCCCGGCTCGAGGCGCCTCGCGATCTCGGGGAACGGCAGTTCGGAGTTCTCTTCGCCGGCACGGGCGGGCAGGTCGGCCCGACCGACCACGAGCACCAGGCGGGAACCCTGCACACCGATGAGCACGTCGACGCCGAGCTTGCGCGCGGTGCGCCGAACCTGGTCGACATCGAGCTGCGGGGGAGTCGTGCCCACCAGGACGGCGACTTCTCCGTGGCCGTGCCACCCGAGGGCGGCGATGCGGCTGGGGAGTTCGTCGTCGGCCTCGCCGGTGAGGATCGAGTCGACGACGAGGGCTTCGAGGCGCGCATCCCAGAGCCCTCTCGCCTCGGCGGCACGCGCGTACACGTCGGCGGCGGCGAAGGCGACCTCGCGCGAATACGACAGCATCGCCTCGCGCACCTTCTCGCTGCGACCGGCCACGCGTTCCTCCATGACCTCGACGGTCACGCGGACGAGCTGAAGCGTCTGCGTCAGGCTGACGCTGCGCAGCAGCTCACGGGGAGCGGCGGCGAAGATGTCCGCGGCGATGGCGGGAGTGGATGCCGGCTCCTCGAACCACTGCAGGAACGAGGTGATCCCCGCCTGGGCGACGAGCCCGACGGCTGATCGCCGAGCGGGGGGCATCTCGGCGTACCACGGCAGCGTCTCTTCGAGGCGCTGGATCGTCGCCGTGGCCAGATCGCCCGAGATACGCCGGAGCCAGGTGAGGGTGTCGGCCTTCTCCTGCGCGGCGGCGGCCACCGAGCCCGCAGACCGGTCGGGTCCGGCCCCGCCCGTGGAGGCGGAACCGGACCCGTCGGTGGTGCTCGTCACGTGATCAGGCCTCGCCGCCCGCGTTGCCGGTCGTTCCAGCGTTGACGTCGTGGAGACGGTACTTCTCGATCGCCTGTCCGACGACCGCGCGGTCGACCTTGCCCTCTTCGGCCAGCGCCTGCAGGGTGCGGACGACCATCGAAGGACCATCGATCTTGAAGAAGCGACGTGCGGCGGCACGGGTGTCTGAGAAGCCGAAGCCGTCGGCCCCGAGGGTCCAGTAGTTCTGCGGGACCCACTGACGGATCTGGTCCTGGACCGCGTGCATCCAGTCGCTGACCGCGATGACCGGGCCCTGGGCTTCCTTCAGCTTGTCCGTGAGGTACGGCACGCGAGGCTCTTCCTCGGGGTGCAGGAAGTTGTGCTCGTCGGCGGCGAGGCCGTCGCGGCGCAGTTCGCTCCACGAGGTGACCGACCACACGTCGGCGACCACGCCCCAGTCGTCCTTCAGCAGACGCTGGGCCTCGAAAGCCCACGGCACGCCGACGCCCGAGGCGAGCAGCTGGGCACGGGGGCCGTCGCCCTCGCCCGAGGAGATGTGATGGATGCCGCGGACGATGCCATCGACGTCGACGCCCTCGGGCTCGGCCGGCTGCACGTACGGCTCGTTGTAGACCGTCATGTAGTACATGACGTTGGGGTCGGGGTGGTTCCCGCCGTACATCCGCTCGATACCCGAGCGCACGATGTGCGAGATCTCATAGCCGTAAGCCGGGTCGTACGACACCGTGGCCGGGTTGGTCGACGCGAGCAGCTGCGAGTGACCGTCGGCGTGCTGCAGGCCCTCACCGGTCAGGGTGGTGCGACCGGCGGTGGCGCCGATGATGAAACCGCGCGCCATCTGGTCGCCCGCGGCCCACTGGGCGTCACCCGTGCGCTGGAAGCCGAACATCGAGTAGAAGACGTACACCGGGATGAGCGGCTCGCCGTGGGTCGAGTACGCCGTGCCCGCCGCGGTGAACGCCGCGAGAGCGCCCGCCTCGTTGATGCCGACGTGCACGATCTGACCCTGCGGGCTCTCCTTGTACGCCAGCAGCAGCTCGCGGTCGACGGAGGTGTAGTGCTGGCCCTTGGGGTTGTAGATCTTCGCCGTCGGGAAGTACGCGTCCATACCGAACGTGCGCGCCTCGTCGGGGATGATCGGCACGATGCGGTGACCGAAGTCCTTGACCCGCAGCAGATCCTTCAGCAGACGCACGAACGCCATGGTCGTGGCGATCTCTTGCGTGCCCGAGCCCTTCTTGGGCAGCGCGTACGCGGCATCCCCCGGCAGTTCGAGACCGACGTGGGTGGTGCGACGCTCGGGAAGGAAACCGCCGAGCGCACGACGACGCTCGAGCATGTACTTGATCGTCTCGTCCTGCTCACCGGGGTTGTAGTACGGCGGCTGGTACGGGTTCTCGTCGAGCTGCGCGTCGGTGACGGGGATGTCCATCGCGTCGCGGAACGCCTTGAGGTCGTCGAGCGTCAGCTTCTTCATCTGGTGGGTCGCGTTGCGGCCCTCGAAGTGCGGACCGAGGCCATAGCCCTTGATCGTCTTCGCCAGGATGACGGTGGGCTGACCCTTGTGCTCCTTGGCCGCCTTGAAGGCCGCGTAGACCTTGCGGTAGTCGTGGCCACCGCGCTTGAGGCCCCAGACCTGCTCGTCGGTGTAGTCCTTGACGAGCTCGAGAGCGCGGGGGTCGCGACCGAAGAAGTTCTCGCGGACGTACGCCCCGTTCTCGGCCTTGTAGGTCTGGTAGTCGCCGTCGGGCGTGCTGTTCATGAGGTTGAGCAGCGCGCCCTCGGTGTCGCGGGCGAGGAGGTCGTCCCACTCGCGGCCCCAGACGACCTTGATGACGTTCCAGCCGGCACCGCGGAAGAAGCTCTCGAGCTCCTGGATGATCTTGCCGTTACCGCGGACCGGGCCGTCGAGACGCTGGAGATTGCAGTTGACGATGAAGGTCAGGTTGTCGAGACCCTCGTTCGCCGCGACCTGCAGCTGACCGCGGCTCTCGACCTCGTCCATCTCGCCGTCGCCGAGGTAGGCCCAGACGTGCGAGTCGCCGACGTCCTTGATGCCGCGGTTGGAGAGGTACTTGTTCGACATCGCCTGGTAGATCGCGTTGATCGGGCCGAGGCCCATCGACACGGTCGGGAACTGCCAGAACTCCGGCATGAGGCGCGGGTGCGGGTACGACGGGATGCCGTTGGGCGCCTGCGACTTCTCCTGACGGAAGCCGTCGAGCTGCGCCTCGGTCAGACGGCCCTCGAGGTACGCGCGGGCATACGCGCCGGGGGAGGCGTGGCCCTGCACGAAGATCTGGTCGCCGCCCGACGGGTCGTCGAGACCGCGGAAGAAGTGGTTGAAGCCCACCTCGTACAGCGCGGCCGACGACGCGTAGGTCGAGATGTGGCCGCCCACGCCGATACCGGGACGCTGGGCGCGGTGCACGGTGACCGCGGCGTTCCAGCGGATCCACTTGCGGTAGCGCCGCTCGAGCTCCTCGTCACCGGGGAACTCGGGCTCGTTCTTCTGCGAGATCGTGTTGATGTAGTCGGTGGTCGGAACCATCGGCACATTCAGGTGGAGTTCTTTGGAGCCCTTCAGAAGGCTCAGCATGATCTCGCGAGCGCGAGCCGGACCCTTCGCCTGGACCAGCTGTCGCAGGGATTCCTGCCACTCCCCGGTCTCTTCCGGGTCGCTGTCCTGCGGCCCCTGCGAATACGGATCCTGGTCGTGAACAGTCACGGAAGACCTTTCGTCGTCTGGCAGGTCATGCCAGAGAATCGCCATACGAGTGCGGCAACCCTTGTCTGCTCCGCACAATCAACCAGCGTCCAGCCTAGCGAGTCGCGGCGACATCGGATGCGCCACGGCCGCGGCGAACCGGCCCGCGCCGCGCAGACGCTTCGACGTCGAGACGAGCTCCGGCCTATCAAGACCGCCTGAAGCCACCGCGTCGGGCGAGGCGTGCGGGGGCGCGGGTCTAGCCTGACCGCGTGAGCACGCACAAGAGCGAAGGCTTCCGCACCAGACCGGAGCATCGCTGGCCGGTCCTGATCGCCCTGGCCGTCGGCACGGGCCTGTACGCGGTGCTCCCGAACGAGACGTCGGGCGTGCTCCGCTACGTCGTCGTCGGCGCCGGCGTGCTGTGCACGATCCCCATGGTGGTGACGAACCCCTCACGCCTGTCGCGCGAATCCGCCGTGGGCCGGGGCTTCGCCCTCGCCTTCACCGCCGTGCTGCTGCTCGCGAACCAGGTGGCGTTCTTCCTGCTCATCCAGCAGTTGCTGCGCGGAGAGGGCAGCGGCGCCGGAACCCTGCTCGGTGCCGCACAGGTGTGGGCCATCAACGTCATCGGTTACGCCGTCGTCTACTGGGAGATGGACCGCGGGGGTCCTATCGCCCGCCGCCGGGACGCCCGTGACGAACTGCCGCCAGCGGACTTCCAGTTCCCCCAGGATTCGGATCGGGATGCCGTGAGCGAGGTGGCCCGCCGATCCTCCGACACCGAGGACTGGGCACCCGGGTACGTCGACTACCTGTACTTCTCGGCATCCAACGCCATGGCGTTCAGCCCCACCGACGTCATGCCGCTGAGCACGCGCGCGAAGCTCTTCATGATGGTGCAGGCGGTGTCGGGCTTCATCCTGCTCGCGCTCGTGATCTCGCGCAGCGTGAACATCCTGAACTGACGGTGGGCCCTGCCGGGATCGAACCGACGACATCCACGGTGTAAACGTGGCGCTCTACCAGCTGAGCTAAAGGCCCTGGATGCCTCGAGTCTAGCGTCCGCCCGGCTCCTGGCCCGCGCCACCGCCGCCGCGAGGTCACGTGAACCGGGCGAGGGCACGGGGCATGTCGTGCGTCCTCGCCCAG
>JAKOMY010000082.1 GCA_022702225.1 Microbacteriaceae bacterium
GTCGACATCACCCACCGCGGCATCGACAAGGCCTACGGCATGAACAAGCTCGTCGAGGCCACCGGCATCCCCCTCGACGACATGCTCTTCGTCGGCGACCGCCTCGATCCCGACGGCAACGACTACCCCGTGCTGGCCATGGGCGTCGAGTGCCAGGCCGTGCACGGGTGGGAAGACACCGCCGCGTTCCTCGAGAAGCTCATCCCGACGCTTCCCGCACGCACCGGGGAGTGAGCCCGGGCAGCGCGAGCCGTCAGAGGATCTGTCCGATCGGCTCGCGCTTCTCGGCCTGGAACCGATCCTCGGTGCGGCCGTAGGCCCAGTAGCCCGACAGGGAGACCTGCTCGCGTGCCAAGCCCCACCGGGTGAAGACGAGATCGCGGATCCGCTTCATCGCCTCACGCTCTCCGTGCGCGAACACGTGTCCTCGTCCGTCGAGCGGATGCCACGCGGACACGGCATCCGCCAGGACGTTCGTTGCACCCGCCACCGCAGCCCCTCGGTGAACCCAGGTGATCTCGATGCCGGCGGGGGCGGCCAGTGCGAGCTGCTCGTCGGCGGCCTGCACTTCCAGAAACGCCGCGCCGACGGCATCCGCGGTCAGGGCTTCGAGAGCCGCGGCGATCGCGGGGATAGCAGACTCGTCGCCGATGAACAGGTGCCAGTCCGCCGTCGAGTCGGGCGCGTAGCCGCCCCCCGGCGACGACACCACAAGACGGTCCCCCGGCTGTGCACCCGCCGCCCAGGGGCCCGCGAGACCTTCGTCGCCGTGCACGACGAAATCGATCGTCAGCTCATCGCCCTCGACCGCGCGCACCGTGTACGTGCGGGTGACGGGAAGGTCCTCCGGCGCGAGCGTGTTGCGCAGAGAAGCCAGGTCGTACGGCGGCTCGAGGCCGAGCTCCGGCTTGGCGAACGTGATCTTGGCGTACTTGTCGGTGTGGGGGCTGTCCCGGAACACCGCGAGATCTTCCCCTCGAGCGCGCACGCGGACGAGGTGCGGGGTGAGACGCTCGGTCTCGACGACGTGCAGAATGTGCTGCGGGCGCGGCGGGCGCGCGGGTCGATCGCTCATGGGGATCCTCTCAAGCGGACGGCGAAGAACGTACGGCGGCACGCGCCGCGTCACCGACGGCGGCTTCGTCCGCATCGGACGGGCTCAGCGCCTGCGCCACCTCGGTGTAGTAATCGGTGATGTGAGCACGCACGGCCTCGCGCGCGCCCTCGGCGTCGCCACGCGAGACCGCCGCGAGGATGTGTCGGTGCTCCGAGCGCAACCGCTCGGCGACGACCGGCCACACGTCGAGGCGGGCGGCCCCCGCCCGGGTGTACGCCTCGATGGAGCTGCGCAGGCCCGCCATCATCGCCGAGACGACCGCATTGCCGGACACCTCGGACAGGGCCTGGTGGAAACGCGCGTCGAGAGCCAGGAACTCGTCGGGGGCGAGGCTTTCGGCATCCATCGCGTCCAGGATCCCGACCACCTCGGAAAGATCGGCGTCGTCGCGGGCCAACCGCTCGACGACATCGACCTCGAGCACGATGCGCGTGCGGACGACGTCCGTCAAGGGGAAACCGTTCGCGGCGACCTGCAACCGGAGGAAGGCGGCGAGGCCGCCCCGTGGTGTCGTCACGATCATGGCCCCGGCGGTGGGCCCGGAGCCCGTCGCCGTGCGCACGACCCCGAGCACCTCGAGAACCCGCACCGCCTCACGCACGCTCGATCGACCGACCCCGAGCTGGGACGCGAGTTCGCGCTCGGGAGTCAGTCTGTCGCCGGGCGACAGGCGCCCCTCGCGGAGATCGCCCTCGATGCGCTCGAGCACGATCTGCCAGGCACGGGGTGCGATGTTCGGCAAGGAGTCCCCGTTCCGTCGAGCACGCTGGTGTGGCCCGACCACACCAGCCTACGCGTGGATGATCAGGCGTCGGCGGTCGAGCGATACCCGGCCGGGTTCGTGGTCTGCCAGTTCCAGTAGTCGCGGCAGGCGTCGTCGATGCCGAGACGCGTGCGCCAGCCGAGGACCTCGCCGGCCTTGGACGGGTCGCAGTACGTCGCCGCGACGTCTCCGGGACGACGGTCGAGGATCTTCTTCGGCAGCTCGCGCCCCACGGCCTTCTCGAACGAGGCGACGAGTTCGAGCACGCTCACCGGACGACCGGTCCCGAGGTTGAACACCTGGTGGCCGGGCTGCGCCTGCTCGAGAGCGGCGACGTGACCCTCGGCGAGGTCGACGACGTGGATGTAGTCGCGCAAGCCCGTGCCGTCGGGGGTGTCGTAGTCCGCGCCGAAGACCCCGATCTCGTCGAGCGTGCCGATGGCCACGCGCGAGACGAACGGCATGAGGTTGTTCGGGATGCCGGCGGGGTCTTCACCGATCAGGCCGGACGGGTGCGCGCCCACCGGATTGAAGTAACGCAGCACCGTGACGTTCAGCTCGGGGTTCACGCGCGCGACGTCGGCGAGCACGACCTCGTTCATGCGCTTGGACTTGCTGTACGCGTTCGACAGATCGATGCTCGTCGTCGACTCCTCGGTGAACGGGAGGTCGGCCGGGTCGGAGTACACCGTTCCGGTGCTCGAGAAGACGAAGCTCCGGATGCCGTGGGCGATGCCCACCCGCAGCAGGGCGAAGGTCGTGTCGAGGTTGTTGGAGTAGTACTCGAGCGGCTTCTGCGTCGACTCCCCCACGGCCTTGAAGGCGGCCAGGTGGATGATCGCGTCGATCGGTCCGTGCTCGTCGAACGCCGACGCGACGACCGCTTCGTCGGCCGCATCGCCCACGATGAGGGGCGCGGGCTTGCCGGTGATCTTCTCGACCCGCTCGGCGGCGACCGCGTGCGTGCCAGACAGATCGTCGAGGAGGACGACGTCGTGGCCCGCTTCGAGAAGGGCGACGGCCGTGTGGGTTCCGATGTAACCGGCTCCGCCGGCCAGGAGTACGCGCATGCCTCCAGGCTATCGCTCGGGCACCACCGCGCCGATCGCGCGAGAGGGGTTCAGCGCCCGTCGAGCCGCCCGCCCGACTCGCGCAGGTAGCACGCGGCGCACATCGACTCGTACGTCACTTCGCCCTCGATCTGCCCCTCGTCGATGGCGACCTGATCGCCGTCGAAGACGAACCGGCCGCCCACCAGCCGTGCGTTGAAGATCGCCTTCCGACCGCACCGGCAGATCGTCTTCAACTCTTCGAGGCTGTGGGCGATCTCCATGAGGCGGGCGGATCCGGGGAAGGCCTCGGTGCGGAAGTCGGTGCGGATGCCGTAGGCGAGGACGGGGATGCCGTCGAGCACGGCGATGCGCAGGAGGTCGTCGACCTGCGCGGCGGTGAAGAACTGCGCCTCGTCGACCAGGAGACACGCCACGGGTGCGTGGCCCGCGGCGCCGTGGAAGACCTCGCGCAGGTCGTCGTCAGGGGCGACGAGGAAGTCGACCTCTCGCTTCACGCCGAGGCGGCTGTCGATCTGATCAGCGCCCTTGGTGTCGATCTCGGGCTTGGCCAGCAGGACGCGCTGACCACGCTCCTCGTAGTTGTACGCCGCCTGCAGCAGGGCTGTCGACTTGCCCGAGTTCATCGCTCCGTAGCGGAAGTACAGCTTCGCCACGCGCGACTCAGGGGTTGATCGCGAGAGCGTGGGCCGTGGCATCCAGCTCTTTGCGCGCGGCGGCGGGGTTCGTGTTCAGCGTCTCGCCGTAGCTGGGGATCAGGTTGCGCAGGCGCGGCTCCCAGTCGGCCATGCGCTCGGGGAAGCAGGTCTTGATGAGCCCCAGCATGATGGACACGGCGGTGGAGGCTCCCGGGGATGCCCCGAGGAGACCGGCGATCGAGTGGTCGGCTGAGGTGACGACCTCGGTGCCGAACTGGAGCACGCCGCCCTTGTCTTTGTCGCGCTTCATGACCTGGGCGCGCTGGCCGGCGTCGAGCAGCTCCCAGTCCTCGTCCTTCGCGGTGGGCATGAAGTCGCGAAGGCTGTCGACCTTCTTCGAGTGGGTCTTGAGCAACTCGCTGACGAGGTACTTGATGAGGCTCGGGTTGTCGACGGCGACCTTGAGCATCGGCAGGATGTTGTGCGGACGCACCTGCGTGACGATGTCGAGCATCGAGCCGTTCTTGAGGAACTTCGGGCTGAAGGTCGCGAACGGTCCGAACAGCAGCGACGACTCCCCGTCGATCACGCGCGTGTCGAGGTGCGGCACAGACATGGGGGGTGCACCCACCGACGCCTGCGAGTACACCTTCGCGCGGTGCTTCGCCACGATGTCGGGGTTGGAGGTCTTCAACCACTGCCCGCCGATCGGGAAGACACCGTAGCCCTTGATCTCGGGGATTCCCGAGCGCTGCAGGAGTTTGAGGGCCCAGCCGCCCGCGCCGACGAAGACGAACTTCGCATTGATGGAGCCGGGGGTCCCGCCGATGACGTGGCGGTACGAGACCTCCCACGACCCGTCCTTCTGCTTCTTGAGCTTCTTGACGTCGTGGTTCGTAGCCACCTCGACGCCCTTCTCGCGCAGGTTCGCGAACAGCTGGCGCGTGAGCGAGCCGAAGTCGACGTCGGTGCCGGCGGGCACTCGCGTGGCGGCGAAGGGCTCGCCCTTGCGACGCTTCTGCATGAGCAGCGGAGCCCACTGATTGATGACGCGCGAGTCCTCGCTGTACTCGATACCCGCGAACAGCGGCTGCTGCTTGAGGACCTCGTAGCGCTTGCGGAGGAAGGCGACGTCTTTCTCGCCGCGGACGAACGTCATGTGGGGCGTGGCGTTGATGAACGTCGACGGCTCATCGAGCACACCCTCGGCGACGAGCGAGGCCCACAGTTGACGGCTCTGCTGGAACTGCTCGTTGATCGTGACGGCCTTGGCCGGGTCGATCGTGCCGTCCTTGGCCTCGGGCGTGTAGTTGAGCTCGCACAGCGCCGCGTGACCGGTGCCGGCGTTGTTCCAGGCGTTCGAGCTCTCTTGAGCGACGTCGCTGAGACGCTCGAGCACCGCGATCTTGAGATCGGGCTGGAGGTCCTTCAGCAGCGTGCCGAGAGTGGCCGACATGATGCCGCCACCGATGAGAAGAACATCGACGTTTTCAGTCACCCGTCGATTCTAGGTGCGGGCCGAGAGGTGTCTCGACATCGAGAGAACCGTCGGTTCGATGTCGAGACACCTCGCACCCGGCATCCGGATGCCGTGTCTCAGACAGTCGCGAGGCGCTTGTGCGCCACGAGCTCGGCGATCTGCACCGCGTTGAGAGCCGCGCCCTTGCGCAGGTTGTCGTTGCTGATGAACAGCACGAGGCCTCGGCCTTCGGGAGCGGACTGGTCGGCGCGGATGCGACCGACGTAGCTGGGGTCGGTGCCGGCGGCCTGGAGCGGCGTGGGCACTTCTTCGAGCTTGACACCGGGGGCCTCGGCGAGGAGCTCACGAGCGCGTTCGGGCGAGAGATCGCGGGCGAACTCGGCGTTGATGCTGAGCGAGTGACCCGTGAAGACGGGGACCCGCACGCACGTACCGGCGACGCGCAGGTCGGGGAGCTCCAGGATCTTGCGGCTCTCGTTGCGGAGCTTCTTCTCTTCGTCGGTCTCGTTCTGTCCGTCGTCGACGAGGTTGCCGGCGAAGGGGATGACGTCGAAGGCGATCGGGGCGACGTACTTCTCGGGCTCGGGGAAATCGAGGGCCGAGCCGTCGCGCACGAGACGCTCCACCTCGCCCTGGGCGAGGACGCCCTCAACCTGGCCGAGGAGCTCCCGGGCGCCCGCGAGGCCGGAGCCGGAGACGGCCTGGTAGGTGCTGACGATGAGGCGTTCGAGGCCGGCCTCGGTGTCGAGGACCTTCAGGACCGGCATGGCGGCCATGGTGGTGCAGTTGGGGTTGGCGACGATGCCCTTGACGGCCTGGTCGATCGCGTGGGGGTTGACCTCGCTCACGACGAGCGGGACCTCGGGATCCATGCGCCAGGCGCTGGAGTTGTCGATGACCAGGGCGCCCGCCTCGGCGAAGCGCGGCGCGTGCGCCCGGCTTCCCGTAGCTCCGGCGGAGAACAGAGCGACCTCGACGCCCGCGGGGTCGGCGGTGGCCACGTCTTCGACGACGACGGAATGGCCCGCGAACTCGATCGACGAGCCGGCGGAGCGCGCGGTGGCGAACAGTCGGAGTTCCCGAATCGGGAACGCGCGCTCGGCGAGGATCTCGAGCATGACGGTGCCGACCTGGCCGGTGGCGCCGACGACTGCGAGGGAGATTCCGGAATCGGAGATGCGGGTCATGGCTGTTCCTCGGGTACGCGGGGGCGCGCGGACGGATGCGCGCGACATTCGTGCCAGAGTAGCGTGCGCTCGGGGGGTCGCCGATCGGCGCCGGCCGCTCCGGCGGTCGTGAACGCCAGGATGGCAGGACCGCTGCTCTCGCACGGCGAACAATCCACAGGTGAGACGACGATATGGCACGTGTCGGTGGTCTCGCCCACAATGGCAGGGCACCCCCGTCGCGAGGAGACCGATGAACGACCCGCTGATCGAAGCCCTGCGTCGCGCCGTCGAGGCCGCACCACTCGACGACGAGTTGCGTCTGCATCTCGCGACGCAGCTCTGGGAACGCGGACTCGCAGACCAGGCCGTCTCAGAGGCGAGCACCGTTCTATCGCACTCCCCCGCCGACTCGCGGGCCCGCGAACTGCTCGCTCGAGCGCTGGGTGCGCCCGCGGCCCCCGACCCGGCGAGCCTCAGACCTGCGGCCCCTCCCTCCCCACCCCGTCCGGAGGCCGGCTTCGACTGGTCGGCCGCCGAGACCGAGGTGGGTCACATCGCGCGGCCCGCGTTCGTCGACGGCGAGAGTGCCCCGGCGTTCGACGCGCACGACCTGCAGCGACCCACGACGACCCTCACCGATGTCGGCGGCATGTCCCAGGTGAAAGAGCGGCTGAATGCGGCGTTCCTCGCCCCGCTGAAGAATCCCGAGCTGCGTGCGCTCTACGGCAAGAGCCTGCGGGGCGGACTGCTCATGTACGGACCGCCGGGGTGCGGCAAGACGTTCATCGCCCGTGCGATCGCCGGCGAACTCGGGGCGTCGTTCCTCTCCGTCGGCATCAGCGACATCCTCGACCGGTACATGGGCGAGAGCGAGCACAACGTCCGAGACCTCTTCCAGCTTGCGCGCCGCGACGCCCCGACGGTCATCTTCCTTGACGAGTTGGATGCCATTGGGCAGCGCCGTTCGCAGGCCCGCCACAGCGGGATGCGCGGGGTCGTCGTCGCCCTGCTCGAAGAACTCGACGGTGTCGCCAGCGACAACGAGGGCGTCTTCGTCCTTGCGGCGACGAATCAGCCGTGGGATGTCGATCCCGCCCTGAGGCGACCGGGCCGTCTCGACCGCACGGTGCTGGTCCTCCCTCCCGACGATGAGGCTCGGCGGGCCATCTTCCGCCACCACCTGGCCCGCCGTCCCGTCGAGGGTGTCGATCTCGCGGAGCTCGCACGGCTGACCGACGGCTACAGCGGCGCCGACATCGCCTATGTCTGCGAGGTCGCGAGCGAGAACGCGCTGCTCGAGAGCGCACGAACCGGCACGGCGCGTCTCATCGGCATGGACGATCTGCGACATGGCGTCGCTCAGACCACCTCGTCTACGGGCCCCTGGCTCGAGGCGGCCCGTAACATCGTCCGTTTCGGCGAAGACGACGGCACCTTCACCCAGTTGCGCGACTACCTCAAAAGCGTGCGCCGCCTGTGAGCGACGACGCACGGACACTCCGTAACGCCGATACGCTGCTGAGCCTCGGACGGCGCCAACAGGCGCTGCAGGAGGCGGGAGCGGTGCTCGCGCGGGACCCCGGCAACGCGGAAGCACAGCGGATCGTCGGAGAGGCCCTGGTCGAGCTGGAGCGCTGGGACGAACTCACGCCGCTCGCCCGAGGCGCGGTGTCATCGTTTCCTGACGACGCGTGGGCGTGGCGCCTGCTGGCCCTCACCCAGATGGAGACCGCCCACGAGGCAGAAGCCCTGTACGCCGCCAACCGTCTGTACGCACTGGCCCCCGAGGTCTCGTTCGCGGTGTTCACCTACGCGCGCGTCCTGCATGCCTTCGGTCGCGCCGCCGAGGCCATCCCCGCCCTCGAGCGTGCGCTCGAGACGCAGCCCGATGACGTCGATCTGCACCTCGCGCGGGCGACGTGCTTGTGGAAGGTGGGCCGCTCGCGCGAAGCTCGCGAGAGTGCCGCCTCCGCGCTGCGCATCGACCCGACGAACGACGATGCCCAACGCGTCCTCGCCGTCTTCGGCGGACCGGGTCAGCGCGGATCCGACGCCCTCCTCGAGACGGCTCGTCGCGTGGCGAAGGCCCCCGGCGACGACGACAACGAGGTCTTCTTCGAGCTCGCCGCCAGCAGGGCGCTGGTTTTCCCCGTCTCGGTCGTCCTCGGCCTGTGCGTGGCCCTGCTCGCGGTCTGCGTTCCGACCGGCGGCCTGTGGGGATGGCGCATCGACACCGGCCTCGGTCATCTCGCCGGCGCGATCGTCCAGGCCCTCCTGTTCTCGGGAGCCATCGCCATCCTGGGGTTGTGGCTCCGGCGCATGCAGCGCAACCTGGGTGACCTGTTCCGCTCCATCGTCACGTCTCGGATGGACGATGGGCCCCTGTCGAAGTTCACTTCGTGGGCGATCGCGGGGGCTCTCGTCCTCGACCTCATCGGCATCGTCGTCTACGCCACGGCGGGCGATCCCCTCGGCACTCTCGGATTGACCCTGGGACTGTGCAGCGCCTACGCGGGCGGTGTGCTGGTGGTCCTGTTCCAGCTCATGACCCGAGGCCTGGTCTCGCGCGCGATGACGAGACCCGCCGGACTGCTCGTGCTCCTGTGGCCGGGGGCGATCGCCGGAGTGGTCCTTCTCGGGCTCTTCCTCATCGGCGCGGTGCTGTACATCATCGTCTGGTCGTTCTCGGGTGACCGGTTGCCGGAGCCCTTTCCCCGGACCGATCAGGAAAGACGGGAGACGTCGAACTAGTCGGCGTCACCGATCACGCCATCCCGAGACGCGCCTGCGTCGTTCTGGAACACGTCGACCTCTGCGCCCAGCGACGTCCCGCGCGTCGAGGCGAGACGGTGGTCAGCGACCGGTGCCGGCGTGGACGGTCGCCTCGGCGTCACCGTCGAGCCCGTAGGCGGTGTGCACGAGACGGGCGGCCTCGGCGAGGTCGACACCACGCACCACCACCGAGATGCGGATCTCGGAGGTCGAGATCATCTCGATGTTGACGCCGGCCAGGCTGAGCGCCTCGAAGAGAGTCGCCGAAACGCCCGAGTGCGTGCGCATGCCCGCGCCGACGACGGAGAGCTTGCCGATCTGGTCGTCGTGCACGAGGCTTTCGAACCCGACCTCGGCCTGCTCCGCGGCGAGCGCCTTGAGGGCCGCGGTGGCGTCGGTCTTGGGCAGCGTGAACGAGATATCGGTGCGGCTCGTGGCAGCGGCCGAGACGTTCTGCACGATCATGTCGACGTTCGCGCCGGACTTGGCGACGATCTTGAAGATGTCGGCGGCCTTGCCGGGCACGTCGGGCACACCGATGACGGTGATCTTGGCCTGGCTGAGGTCGGTGGCGACGCCGGCGACGATGGGCTCTTCCATGACTTCTCTTTCGGGGACGAGTGCGGAGGTCTTCGAAGCGTCGAGCACCCAGGTGCCCTCGCCCGAGCTGAACGTGGAACGGGCGTGGATGAGGACGCCGTGACGACGCGCGTACTCGACCGCGCGGATGTAGAGGACCTTCGCGCCATTGGCGGCGAGCTCGAGCATCTCCTCGCTGCCGACCCGGTCGAGCTTGCGCGCGAGGGGCACGACGCGGGGATCCGCGGTGAAGATGCCGTCCACGTCGCTGTAGATCTCGCAGACATCGGCCTTCAGCGCCGCGGCGAGCGCCACGGCCGTGGTGTCGGATCCGCCACGACCGAGGGTCGTGATGTCGCGGGTGTCGCGGTTGAAACCCTGGAAGCCCGCGACGATCACGATCGCTCCCTCGTCGAGCGCCTCGCGAAGGCGGACGGGCGTGACATCGACGATGCGGGCTGCGCCGTGCGTGGCATCCGTGATCATTCCGGCTTGGCTGCCGGTGAAGGAGCGCGCCTCGAAGCCCATCGAGTGGATCGCCATCGCCAGCAACGCCATCGAGATGCGCTCCCCGCTGGAGAGCAGCATGTCGAGCTCGCGCGGCGCGGGGATGGGCGCGACCTGGTTCGCCAGATCGAGCAGCTCGTCGGTGGTGTCGCCCATCGCGCTGACGGCGACGACGACCTCATGACCCGCGCGGCGGGTGTCGACGATGCGCTTGGCGACCCGCTTGATGCTCTCGGCGTCGGCGACGGACGAACCGCCGTACTTCTGGACGATCAGAGCCATGAGGAGAACTCCCGGAGAGGTCGCGCGTCGGGATGCCACGACGGGGCGCTCGTGCCGCGCCCGAGGATCATCCTAGAGGCGGGCGCATACCGCCTCCGTCATGGGTCGACGCCGGGAGAAATCGCAGAGCCCGTCGATAGGATCGAACCCTCCCTCTCTCCCCCTTCTCTGGAGGCCCGCGGTTGTCCCCCACCCCGCGCCGACTGCTGTCGTCTCTGCGCCGGCTCGTCCATGTCGACGAGGTCTCCTCCCCCGACACGACGTTGCTTCCGATCATCGATGAGGCCCTGTCGACGCGCATTCTCGATCTCGCCATCCGCATCGGCGAGACCATGCTCGTCGTCGGTGCCCCGGCCAACGAGGTGACCCTCACGATCGTTCGGGTGTGCGGGGCGTACGGACTCGACCCGGTGCACGTCGACGTGACCTACAACTCGATCACGATCGCGCACAGCCGCCCGGGTGCGAGCCACCCGACCACCCTCCTTCGCGTGGTGCGCGGCTCGGTCCCCGACCACGCGAAGCTGCAGCGCCTGCAGGCCCTGGTGCAGGAGATCACCGGCGGCCTGGGGCTCGACGATGCGATTGTGCGGTGTCGGGCCATCCGTCGCCTGCCCTTCCGCTATCGCCCCGCGATCGTCATCGCCTCGCAGGCGTCGCTCGCCGCGGGAGTGGCGATCATGTTCGGGGCGAACTGGCTCGCCCTCGTGCTGTCCTTCATCGCGGCGGCCCTCGCCGCCACCACGCAGTACGTGCTGGCGCGCGCGCGTGTGCCGTACTTCTTCGCGCAGATCGCCGGCGGTTTCGTCCTCACCGTCTTCGCGGCGCTGTCGCCGCTGCTGCGCTACACCGGTCTCGACGCGGCCGCGGCCATCAGACCGTCGGTGATCGTGGCATCCGGAATCGTCCTGATGCTCGCCGGTCTCACCGTCGTGGGCGCGGCACAGGATGCCATCGACGGCTTCGCTCTGACCGCGACGGGACGCATCCTCGAACTCACCACGCAGACTCTCGGCGTGGTGCTGGGGATTCTCGCGGGGCTCGAAACGGTGCGCGTTCTCGGGATGGGGATGTCGCCGCCGTCGAACGCGCTGCCGCTCGGACCGATCAGCGTCCAGTTCGTGGGGGCCGCGGTCATCGCCATCGCTGTCGCGGTGTTCAACGGTGCCGGCGCGCGCATCGTCGTGGTGAGCGCCGCCCTCAGCCTGGTGGCCTGGGCGGGCTACGTCGCGGCCTCCGGCCTCGGCTTCGAGGTCGCCGCCGCGAGCGGCGTGGGAGCCTTCGTCGGAAGCTTCGCGGGCATCGTGGTCGCCTACCGGTTGCACGTGCCGTCTGTGGCGATCACGACCGCGGCGATCCTCCCCCTCGTGCCCGGTGCCGCGGTCTTCCGCGGTCTTCTCGGGATCGTGGAGTCGGGCCAGGATCCTGCCGTGCTTATGACCGGGGTCACCACGCTCGCCGGGGCGGCGACCATCGGCATCGCCCTCGCCGTCGGTGCGTCTCTCGGCATCTACCTGGGCCAGCCCGTGCGGGCGACCCTGTCGAGCGTCACCCGGGTGCGAGCGCGCGTGCGGCGGTAACCGGCGCACCCCGGGGCCAGCCCGTGCGGGCGACCCGTCGGGTATTCCCCGGGTGCGAGCGCGCGTGCGGCGGTAGCGGGGGTGCCGGGATACCCTGACCCCGCGCGCACGGACGTCAGAGCGTCCGACGCCCCTCGAAGGCGCGGCCCAGGGTCACTTCGTCGGCGTACTCCAGGTCGCCGCCGACGGGGAGACCGGATGCCAAACGCGTCACGCGGATCTCGAGGGTGTGCAGCAGCCGGCTGAGGTACGTCGCCGTGGCCTCTCCCTCGAGGTTGGGGTTCGTCGCCAGGATGACCTCTTGAACGGTGCCGTCGGCGAGGCGCTGCATGAGTTGGGTGACGCGCAGATCGTCGGGACCGATCCCCGCGATGGGGCTGATGGCGCCGCCCAGCACGTGGTAGAGGCCGCGGAACTCGCGGGTGCGTTCGATCGCCGCGACGTCTTTGGCGTCTTCGACCACGCAGATCAAGGTCGCATTGCGACGCGGGTCGCGACAGATCGAGCAGCGGTCCTGCTCGGAGACGTTGCCGCATATCTCGCAGAACTTCACCTTGTCGCGGATCTCTCCGAGCAGCGTCGACAGGCGCGATACATCGAACGACGGCGACTGCAGGATGTGGAATGCGATGCGCTGAGCCGACTTCGGGCCGATGCCCGGAAGGCGGCCGAACTCGTCGATCAGGTCTTGGACGATGCCGTCGTACATCAGGTGAACCTCGTCGGGGGCTCGTAGGGCTCATCGCGCACGTAGTTCGCCCCGAGCATCTGGCGCACCACGGCTTCGCCGTATCGCTGGACGCCCCCGCTGAGCGGGGCCATGCGCGGAACGACGACCGGCGGCAGCGGGGCCTCGACCTCGTCGACCGGTGGGATGACGTCGTCGTCGTCGACCTCGTCCGGTGCGGCCACCGAGGGGGTGACCTCGCGCGGCGGCAGGACAACGCCCTCGTGCAACTCGGAGGGGGCGACCGCGGTGGCCTCGTCGGGCTCGTCGTCAACGGCGAGGGCCGTGGACGGCGCCGCAGGGACCCGCATCGCCGCCGGGGCGGAGCCGTCGGATGCCGGGATCGGCGCGACGGCCCACTCGGTCACCGACGATGAGTACGGCGCCGAACCCTGCGGAGCGCGAGTCGTGGTCGTGGGAGCGCCCGACGCCGGGCCACTCGTGGGAGCCGAGGGGCCTCGCGAGGAGCCGCCGGGACCGGATCCCCCGTGACCGTCTCCCTCGAGGCGCGCGAGGTACTTGACCCGGACGCCGAGGACCGCCTGGATGGCCTGCCGGAGATCTTCGCTCGGGCCGCCCTCCGGGGTGCGCGTCTTGAAGGCGGTGAGATCGCTCCCCGTCCGAAATGCCAGCGTGAGCACGTCGCCCTCGAAGGCGGCGACGGCGGCGGTCGACACGATGAGCCACGACGACCGGCTCGCGACCTCGAGCTGGCCGAGCACCTCGGGCCACGCGTCGCGGACGTGTCCGAGCTCGATCGGGCCTACGGGGGTGGCGGGCGGCGTGGGCGCGGTCGGTTCGAGCGGCGAGGCGTCTTCCGTGTCGTCGGACGGCGCGCCCGAGGTCGACGCCGCGGCGGGTCGCTGTGCAGCCGACTCCGACGCCGAGGACGCAGCGGCATCGTGGCGCGGGGCTGCTGCCGCGGGGGCTTCGGTGGACACCGATTCGGGCTCGGGGTCGAGTTCGGACGACGCGGTCTGCGGAGTCGGAGCCGTGTCGAACGGGTGGACGTCGTCCGACGCCTCGACACGACCGGAACCCGCAGACGCCGCAGCACGCGCGGCGGGGCGCGACGGCGATCCTGCCGACGCCCGAGTGTCTTCTTGGTCGGACGGGCTCGGGCCCGACGGGGAGATCGCCCCCGTTGCGCCGCGCGCGGGTGGCGCTGCCGTCTCAGACGGCGACTGCTCGTCGTCGTCGAAAGGCGGAGGAGCGTCGTCGTCGGTGAACGGCGGCGGTGCATCGTCGTCGCTCGGTCCGAAAGAGGGCGGTTCTGCATCGGCCGGGCGCACCGGAACCGCCTGCGGCTTTCCCGGTGAGGCCGCGGCGGGTGCCGCCGGAGCGGGCGAAGCGGCACCGGGTGCGGCCACACCGGGTGTCGCGGCACCCGGTGCGGCGATACCGGGCGACGCGATCCTCCCGGCAGACGCAGCGGCTGGCGCGGCGACACCGGGAGAAGCGACCGCGGGAGACGCAGTCGGGGGCGCGACGGAGGGGGAGGCAACCGCCGGAGAAGTGCTGCCCGGGGAGGCGATCCCGGGCGCGGCAACTCGCGATCCTCCGGGGCTCGCTACCGCGGGGGACGCCGGCGATGTGCCGGGAGAGGCGATGTCGGCCGCGGGAGACGCCGGTCTTCCCGTCGCGGGGGCCGGAGCGGAGGCATGCGAGCCGCCACGCGTCGCCTCGAGATCGTGCGCCATGGCGGGCGACGTGCCCTGGGCGACGCCGGCGTGGGTGAGCACGCGTGCGACCAACAGCTCGAGCTGCAGGCGCGGGGACGTGGCCCCGGTCATCTCGTCGAGGGCGGCGACCACCAGGTCGGCGGTGCGCGAGAGGCGCGGCGCGCCGAACGCCGTCGCCTGACGGGACATGCGATCGAATTCATCGTCGGGGATGCCGCGCAGGATCGCCGAGGCGCCCGCGCCTGTGGCTGCCACCACGATCAGGTCGCGCAAGCGCTCGAGCAGGTCGTCGACGAAACGACGCGGGTCTTGACCGGTCTGCACGACCCGGTCGACGGCGGCGAAGGCTCCCCCGCCGTCGTTGGCGGCGAAGGCGTCGACGACTTCGTCGAGGAGCTCGGAGTGCGTGTAACCGAGGAGCGCGACCGCGCGCTCGTACCGCACGAGGACGTGACCGCCCGCGTCCGCGTCGGAGCCGGCGATGAGCTGGTCGAGCAGGGAGAGCGTGTCGCGCGGCGATCCGCCACCGGCGCGGACGACGAGCGGAAGCACACCGGCCTCGACGCCGACGCCCTCGGTCTCACACAGCTCTTGGACGTACTCGAGCATGGCCGCGGGCGGAACGAGCCGGAAGGGATAGTGGTGCGTGCGCGAACGGATCGTGCCGAGCACCTTCTCGGGCTCGGTGGTGGCGAAGATGAACTTCACGTGCGCGGGCGGCTCCTCGACGAGCTTGAGCAGCGCGTTGAAGCCCTGCTGCGTCACCATGTGCGCCTCATCGAGGATGAAGATCTTGAAGCGATCGCGCGCGGGTGCGAAGATCGCGCGCTCGCGGAGGTCACGGGCGTCGTCGACGCCGTTGTGGCTCGCCGCGTCGATCTCGACCACGTCGAGCGATCCGCCGCCTCCGCGACCGAGTTCGACACAGCTGTCGCACGTGCCGCACGGGGTGTCGGTGGGGCCGGCGGCGCAGTTCAGGCAACGCGCGAGAATACGGGCTGACGTGGTCTTTCCGCAGCCGCGCGGACCCGAGAACAGATACGCGTGACCCACGCGGTCGCTGCGCAGCGCGGTCATGAGCGGCTCGGTCACCTGAGACTGCCCGATCATCTCGCCGAACGCCTCGGGGCGGTATCGGCGGTACAGGGCTGTCGTCACCACACCAGCCTACGGCGTACCTCCGACATCGCATCCGCCGCGGTCGATCGGCCCCGCCAGAACACCGGATGCCGAGCCCCGGGCCGTCATCGCGCGGCGGCGCCCGAAACGCCGAACGCGGCGGCATCCCGGAGGATGCCGCCGCGTCGGTGGTTCAGAAACCGCCGTCGAGCCCGACCGCGATCGGCCCGTCGTCGTCGCCGACGATCGGAATCGCCGTCGTGACGATCGGCACCGAGGCCGACAGGAGCGTGCCGTCCTCGCGCACCGAACCCTCGAGCTGGCGGATCGACGGCCGACCCGGCCGCACCGGGCCCTGCCCGTGGAGCGCGACGCGCACGGTCTCACCCGGAGCCACGGTGTACGTCGCCCCGCGCACCGCGAAGGTGACGGGGTCGCCCTCTCCCCCGGCGCGCAGCGTCAGCGCGGTCTCGGTGAGCGTGATGTCCAGGCGCGTGCCGTGCCAGTGCAGCACGTACGACAGCTCGGGCCAGTCGGCCGGAAGGCGCGGGTCGAAGGTGAGCAGGCCGAAGTGGTCGCGCATGCCGCCGAAGCCGCTCACCAGGGCGGTCCACACCCCACCGGCCGATGCCACGTGCACGCCGTCCGAGGCGTTGTGGTGCAGGTCTCCGAGGTCCACGAAGGCGGCCTGCCGGAAGTACTCCAAGGCGAGGTCCTGGTAGCCCACCTCGGCCGCCAAGATCGACTGCACGACCGCCGACAGCGTCGAATCGCCCGTGGTCAGCGGGTCGTAGTACTCGAAGTCGGCGAGCTTTTCGGCATCCGTGAAGTGATTTCCCTGCAGGAACAGCGCGAGCACCACATCGGCCTGCTTGAGCACCTGGTAGCGGTAGATGACCAGCGGGTGGAAGTGCAGCAGCAGGGGGCGCTGGTCGGGCGGGGTGTTCTCGAGGTCCCAGATCTCGCGTTCGAGGAAGACGGCGTCCTGGGGATGGATGCCGAGGGCCTCGCTGAACGGGATGTGCATGGCCTCGGCCGCCTTGTCCCAGCGCTCCGGCTCGGAGGGGTCGAGGTTCATGCGGTCGGCCATCTGCGCATAGGCCTCGGGATTGTTCTCGGCGAGGTCGCGCACCGTGCGGGCGGCGAAGCGCAGGTTGAAGCGCGCCATGACGTTCGTGAAGAGGTTGTCGTTGACGACGGTGGTGTACTCGTCCGGTCCGGTCACACCGTGGATGTGGAACGAGTCGCGCTCCCCGTCTTCGGCGGCGTCGCTCGAGCGCCAGAAGCCCAGCGTCGACCAGAGGCGGGCGGTGTCGACCGCGATGTCCACACCCTCGCGGGCGAGGAACTCCTCGTCCCCCGTCGCGCGGACGTACTTCGCCAGGGCGAAGGCGACGTCGGCGTTGATGTGGTACTGCGCGGTGCCGGCAGCGTAGTAAGCGGACGCCTCTTCGCCGTTGATGGTGCGCCACGGGAACAGGGCACCCGCTTCGTTGAGCTGGTGCGCGCGCTTGCGGGCTGCAGGGAGCATCAGGTACCGCATGCGCAGGGCGTTCCGGGCCCAGAGCGGCGAGGTGTACGCCAGGAACGGCAGGACGTAGACCTCGGTGTCCCAGAAGTAGTGACCGCTGTACCCGGAACCGGTGACGCCCTTCGCCGGGACACCCTGTCCGTCGGCGCGGGCCGCGGCCTGCGCGAGCTGGAACAGGCACCAGCGCGTGGCCTGCTGCAGGTCGCCGTGACCGCCGATGCGCACGTCGGAGCGGTCCCAGAAGTCGGCGTACCAGGCGATCTGCTTCTCGACGAGCCCGTCGACCCCCGTCTCGACCGCACGGTCGATCGTGCGTCGGCAGCGATCGAGCAGCTCACCCGTGGGGACGCCCCGCGAGGTGTGATAGCTCACCAGCTTGGTGATCGTGGTGGGCACGCCGGCCTTCGCGTGCACGCGGTAGATGTTCTTGGCGATGTCGGGCTCGACGAGCTGACGCGAGGTGTACTCGTTCTCCGTCTCGACGAGGTGGTCGGCGATGACGGCGAGCGTCATGTTCGACTCGCTCACCTCGTAGCTGAGCGCCGAACGGTTGCCGTCCTGCCAGTACTCGCGCGGCTGCAGCACGCGGTCGCTGAGCTTCTCGGTCTTTCGCGGGTCGAAACCGGACTGCTTGGATGCCATGGGCGAGCCGCCGTAGATCCCCTCGCCGTCCTGACGATTGAGCAGCTGATTGCTCACGGTGACGGGAGCATCGGCGTCGAGCACCGTCACGGTCAGACGGAGGACGGCGAGGTGCTTCTCGTCGAACGAGACGAAACGCTCGTCCTCGATCCGCACGCGCTTGCCCGAGGGCGTGACCCACAGCAGGTTGCGGCGGAGGATCCCCTGGCGCATGTCGAGCACGCGCTCGTACTCGCGGACGTCGGCGACGTCGAGAGAGAGCGGCTCGTCATCGACGTAGACGCGCATGACCTTGGCATCCGGAGCGTTGATGATCGTCTGCCCGACCTCGGCGAAGCCGTAGGCCTGCTCGGCGTGCCGGATGGGGAACGTCTCGTGGAAGCCGTTGATGAAGGTGCCCTGTTCGAGGGCGAAGCGCCCCTCGATGGAATTGCCGCGCAAGCCGAGGTACCCGTTGCCGACGGCGAAGAGGGTCTCGGTGACCCCTACGTCGTCGAGGGAGAACTCGGTTTCGACGAGGCGCCATTCGTCGACGGGAAAACGATCGCGATCGATCATCGGGGCGTGCCTTCCGGTGGCAGGTTCGGGTAGGCGCGGGGCGGCCTCGGGCCGTTCGCGCGGGTGGTGCTCGGTCTCGCCGATGGGGGCGGGCGATGACGCGTGTCGCGGGTGGCGACGGCTCAGTCTACGAACGCCGCGAGGTCGTCGACGACCACGGTGGCCCCGGCGGCACGGAGGTCGTCGGCCCCGACGCCTCGGTCGACGCCCACGACGACGCCGTAACCGGCGGCGACGGCGGAGTGCACGCCGCTCAGAGCGTCTTCGACGGCGACGGATCGGGCGGGGTCGACGCCCAACAGGCGTGCGGCTTCGGCGAAGACGTCGGGGGCGGGCTTGGACGAGAGGTTGTCGCGCTCGGCGATCACGCCGTCCATCACGACGGGAAAGCGCTCGCGGATGCCGGCCGCGTCGAGCACCTCGACGGCGTTCTTCGAGCTCGACACCACGGCGATGGGGGTTCCCGCGGCCTGCAGCACATCGAGGAGGGCGACCGAACCCGGGTAGGGCGCGATGCCTTCGCTACGGAGAATCCGCGAGAACACCTCGTTCTTGCGGTTGCCGACCCCGCACACGGTGTCTTCGGACGGGTCGTCGGAGGGGTCGCCCCACGGGACCTCGACGTCGCGGCTGCGCAGCAGGCTCGCAACGCCGTCGTACCGCTTCTTGCCGTCGACGTACTCGAAGTAGTCGCGATCGGTGTAGGCCGGCTCGATCTTCCACGCCGCGAACAGCTCGTCGAACATCGTCTTCCAGGCGCGCATGTGGACCTCGGCCGTGGGAGTGAGCACGCCGTCGAGGTCGAACAACACTCCCTCGAAAGCGGTGAGGTCGGGCAGGTCGGGGCTGTCGGTCACGGCGGGCTCCAGATCGGGGTGCGGGTCACGGGCGCCGATGCGCGGCGATCTCAGGGTAGCGGTCGGGGGCGGACCGAGCCGGTTGCACGGCGGGCCGTTCGAAGAGGTGAGGGGCCGCGAGCGACTCAGCCGGTGACGGAGAGGGTCTGACGGGCGATCTCGAGCTCTTCGTCGGTGGGGACGACCAGCACCTGGACGCGCGAGGCGTCGGTGGAGATGCGCCGGATGCCGCGCTCTCGCGAGGCGTTGCGCTCGGGATCGATCTCGACGCCCGCGAAGCCGAGGGTGGCCATGGCGCCCTCTCGCACGGCGGCGGCGTTCTCGCCCACGCCCGCGGTGAACGAGATGACGTCGACGCCGTCGAGCTGCGCGAGATACGCGCCCGCATACGCGCGCAGGCGGTGGATGTAGACGTCGAAGGCGAGCTGAGCGGACGGGTCGCCGGCCTCTCTGCGCTCTCCGATGTCGCGCATGTCGGACACACCCGCCAGACCCAGCAGGCCGGAGCGCTTGTTGAGGAGCGTGTCGAGGTCGGCGATCGACATGTCGGCGCGACGGGCGAGCTGCAGCAGCACCGCGGGGTCGAGGTCGCCCGAACGCGTGCCCATGACAAGTCCCTCGAGCGGGGTGAGTCCCATCGACGTGTCGACCGAGCGGCCCCCCTCGATCGCGGCGACCGAGGCGCCGTTGCCGAGGTGGAAGACGATCTGCTTGAGCTCGCCGAGAGGGCGGCCGACGAAGGCTGCGGCGGCTTCGCTGACGAACTTGTGGCTCGTTCCGTGGAAGCCGTAGCGACGGATGCGGTGGGCTTCGGCGACCTCGCGGTCGATCGCGTAGGTGTACGCCTCGGGGGCGAGGGACTGATGGAACGCCGTGTCGAAGACGGCCACGTGCGGGACGTGGGGGAAGGCCTTCTTGGCCGCGACGATCCCGGCGAGGTTGGCCGGGTTGTGCAACGGCGCCAGCACCGAGAGCTCGTCGATGTTGATCTCGACGAGGGGGGTTACGACGGTGGGTGCGAAGAACCGCGCCCCACCGTGCACGACCCGGTGCCCGACGGCGACGGGCGGGCGTTCGTCGAGCGACGGGCCGTGCTGCGCGAAGGCCTCGAGCATGACGGCGAAGCCCGCCGTGTGATCGGCGATCTCGCGCTCGATGGTCGAGGTGGCATCGGTCACCGTCGGCACGGGCTCGCCCGCTGCGCCGAAAGACGCCGCCTCCACCGTGTGCTTCGCGACGCCGGTGCCCTCGCCGATGCGCTCGACGAGTCCCGAGGCGAGGACCTGTTCACGAGCCATGTCGAGCAGCTGGTACTTGAACGACGACGACCCG
Organism: Microbacteriaceae bacterium; assembly: GCA_022702225.1. Taxonomy (GTDB): domain Bacteria; phylum Actinomycetota; class Actinomycetes; order Actinomycetales; family Microbacteriaceae; genus Microbacterium. The sequence continues at coordinate 20,406 of JAKOMY010000082.1, forward strand.
CTGTTGACGACGAGGACGACACTCACTGGGTGACCCCCTGGGCCTGGATCGCGGTGATGGCGATGGTGTTGACGATGTCGTCGACGAGAGCGCCGCGCGACAGGTCGTTGATGGGCTTGTTCAGCCCCTGCAGGACGGGCCCGATGGCGACGGCTCCGGCCGAGCGCTGCACGGCCTTGTAGGTGTTGTTTCCCGTGTTGAGATCGGGGAAGACGAACACCGTCGCGCGCCCGGCCACCTCGGAGTCGGGCATCTTGGCCCGGGCCACGGCGGCGTCGGCGGCGGCGTCGTATTGGATGGGGCCCTCGACCAGCAGCTCGGGCGCCCGCTCGCGCACGAGGGCGGTGGCGGTGCGCACCTTCTCGACGTCGGCGCCGGTGCCCGACTCGCCGGTCGAGTAGGACAGCATCGCCACGCGCGGCGCGATGCCGAACTGCTCGGCGGTCGCGGCCGACGACACGGCGATGTCGGCGAGCTGCTCGCTGGTGGGGTCGGGGATGACGGCGCAGTCGCCGTACACGAGCACGCGGTCGGCGAGGGCCATGAGGAACACGCTCGAGACGACCGAGACACCCGGGGCGGTCTTGATGATCTCGAAGGCCGGACGGATCGTGTGGGCCGTGGTGTGCGCGGCGCCCGACACCATGCCGTCGGCGAGGCCCAGGTGCACCATGAGCGTGCCGAAGTACGACACGTCGGTGACGGTGTCGGCGGCCTGCGCGTAGGTGACGCCCTTGTGGGCGCGCAGCCGGGCGTACTCGGTGGCGAACTTGTCGACGTGGACGGCGTCGAAGGGGCTCAGCACCTCGGCGTCGCGGATGTCGATGCCGAGCTCGATCGCGCGCCCGCGCACCTCGATCGGCTCTCCCAGGATGGTGAGGTCGGCGATACCGCGCGAGAGAACGGTGGCAGCAGCCCGCAGTACGCGATCGTCGGTGCCCTCGGGCAGAACGATGCGGCGACGGTCGCTGCGGGCACGGTCGACCAGGCCGTATTCGAACATGAGCGGGGTGACCACGCTCGGGCGGGCCACGCCCAGCTCGCGCGTGAGCAGCTCGGTGTCGACGTGGCGCTCGAACATCGCCAGGGCGGTGTCGTAGCGGTGCTGCGAATCGGCGGCGAGACGGCCACGCGTGTTCATGATCCGCACGGCCGTGTCGTAGGTTCCGAGGTCGGTGGCGATGATCGGCAGCGGCGAGCCCAGCCCGTCGATGAGGCGCACGATCGCGTCGGGCAGTTCGAAACCACCGTTGAGCACGATGCCCGCGAGCGAGGGGAACGTGCCCGAGGCGTTGGCGAGGAGGGCGGCGAGGAGCACCTCGCTGCGGTCGGCCGGGATGACCACGACCGCCGACTCCTTGAGACGCGGGAGGACGTTGACCATCGACATGCCCGCCACGACGACGTCGAGGACCTCGCGAGTGAGCAGGGCCGGGTCGCCCTTGATCAGCTCGCCCTCGACCGAGCGCAGCACGCCGCGCACCGAGGGGGCGATCAGGAACCGGTCTTCGGGGAGGGCCCACACGGGGACGCTGCGCTGCTCGGCCGGCGCACCGACCGGCACCGCGTCGACGACCTGGCGGACGGATGCCATGATCTCGTCGAGGTGGTCGGGATCGGCGCGGTTCGCGATCACGGCGAACAGCGCCGCTCGCTCGTGCTGGAGTTCTGCCACCGCGAGCGAGGCGATCTGGCCCACCTCGTGAGGGGTACGGGCGACCGACATGCCGAGCGTCTCGCTGTGGCCCTGCTGCGCGCGACCGCCCAGCACGAGGAGCACGGGGGCACCGAGGTTGGCCGCGATCCGGGCGTTGTACGCCAGCTCGGCGGGGCTTCCGACATCGGTGTAGTCGCTGCCGATGATCACGACGGCATCGCACCGCGCCTCGACCGCCTTGTAGCGCTCGACGATCCGCGCCAGAGCCGCATCGGCGTCGTCGCGGACGTCGTCGTAGGTGACGCCGACGCAGTCGTCGTAGTCGAGGTCGACGCTGTCGTGGTCGAGCAGCATCTCGAGCACGTAGTCGCGCTCGGCGGTGGATCGCGCAATGGGCCGGAACACCCCCGCGCGCGGCGTCACACGACTGAGCGCGTCGAGGACGCCCAGGGCCACGGAGGACTTGCCCGAATGACCTTCGGCCGACGTGATGTAGATGCTCTGCGTCACGCGTCCAGCCTATTGCGCGCCTCCGACACCGCTGCGGGGTTGCTTCGGCGTCGAGTGATCACGGCGACGCCGGAAGCAGGCGCGCTCCCGCCGCGCGCAGCTCTCCCGCGAGCGCGGCCCCGGGATCGAGGTCGGCGATGATCCCGGTCACCCCGTCCAGCGGCAGGATGCCGAAGCGCGAGGCTGCGCCCAGCTTCTCCTCGCTCGCGAGAACGAACGTCTCGGCCGCGCGGGCGGCGAGCGCTCTCTTCATCGCCGCCTCCTCGGCATCCCCCGTCGACAGCCCGGCCTCGGGATGCACGCCCGTCACCCCCAGGAAGAAGAGGTCGGCGCTGATGTTCTGGGCCGCCTCCATCGCGGCCGCCCCGCAGGCCACGGCGGAGTGCTTGAAGATGCGCCCGCCCAGGACGATGACCTCCGCGTCGTGGTGCAGCAGCCCCGCGGCGATCGTCGGCGAGTGCGTGATGACGGTTCCCGAGAACGAGCGCGGTAGCACGTCGAGCATCGCGAGGGTCGTGGTGCCGCCGTCGAGCAGCACGGTGGCGCCCGGCTCGATCACGGCCACCGCCGCCGCCGCGACACGTGCTTTGCTCGACCGGGCGACCTCGGCACGCGCGGAGTAGTCGGCGACGGCCGGCGATGCCGGGAGGGCGCCGCCGTAGACGCGGACGGCCAGGCCCGCGGCATCCAGTTCTCGCAGGTCCCGGCGGATGCTGTCTTCGGACAGACCGAGTTCGACGGCCACGTCTTTCACGACGAGTCGGCCATCGCGGCGGAGGCGGTCGAGGAGGGCGTCCTTGCGGGCGGCGGCGAGCATCATCTTCGCATTCTTGCACGTTTCTGCACTATCGTTCCGACTCATGACCCTCCCCCCACCCGGCTCCACCGTTCCCGACCACCGCGGCCGCACCGGCCTCGACCGGACCGGACTCGACCTCGACAGGAACCCCCGTGTGCAGGTCACCGGCGTCGAGCTCCTCGCCGCCGGATGGCACGTGCTGCGCGCGACCACGTTCCGGTACCGAGGCGACGACGGCGAGTGGACCACCCTCACCCGCGAGACCTACGACCGCGGCAACGGCGCGACGATCCTGCTCTACGACCTCGAACGGCGGACCGTCCTGCTCACGCGACAGTTCCGCTACCCGATCTACGTCAACGACCACCCCGACGGCATGCTCATCGAGACCGCGGCGGGCCTGCTCGACGACGACGACCCCGTCACCGCGATCCGCCGCGAGGCCGAGGAGGAGACCGGCGTGCGGGTAGCCGAGGTGGAGCACGTCTTCGACGCGTTCATGAGTCCGGGCTCGGTCACCGAGCGGCTGCACTTCTTCGCCGCGGCCTACGACGGCGCCGAGCGCGAGGGCGACCGCGGCGGCCTCGCCGAGGAGGACGAGGAGATCGAGATCCTCGAGTACGACATCGATGTCGCCCTCTCGATGATCCGGGACGGATCGATCCAGGATGCCAAGACCATCATGCTGCTGCAGTGGGCGGTGCTCGACGGGCCCTTCGCCTCCCGGTGACGGGAACGCAGTCCGACAAGCGCGCAGCTCAGCCGGCATCCCGTCGCGCAGCCGAGGCTTCCGGGCAAAGAAAAGACCCTCCGCGCACCCGGTAGAGCCTGGTTACCCTTGCTACGTTTCCGTCCTGGGGGAGTTGGCCGGGATACCGCCACGCGGAGAGCCGAGTACAGCCTACCCGATGCGCGTCACACCATCAGCGGGGCGAGGGCGTCGGCCGCCGGCCGCAGGGCCGACAGCACGTCGACGGGGTCGTCGACACGGTGTCGCGGCCCCGAGAACGCCACGGCGCCCGCCGCCAGGCCGCTCGCATCGACGATCGGCACAGCGAGACACCCCGACGCGGCCACGAGTTCTCCGCTCTGGCGTGTCGCCCCCCATCGTGCGAGGTCGTCGCGCGCGCGGTCGAGTTCGGGCGTACCCTCGTCGCCCTGCGACACCAGCATGAGTCGGCCGAGCGCATACCGGGCGGGTTCGCGCGCAAGACGCGCCTCGTCCGACAGGGGGAAGTCGGGATCGGCATCGACCACCGCGACCCGCCCGTCGACGAACAGCGCGACGTGCACTCCCCCGCGTACGGTCAGGCGCGCCTCGGCGAGCACCGCCCGCGCGGCCGACGACAGACGCGCCGGCGGAGCGACGACGGCCGCCAGCTGCGCGACCTTCGCGCCCAGCGCGAACCCCGCGAGATCCGGCGTGCGAACGAGGTACTCGTCTTCGACGAGGAGGTTCACGAGACGGTAGGTCGTGGCGCGCGGGAGACCGAGCTCGGCGGAGATCCGCTGGGCGCTCACCCCGGCGCCGAGCTGGGCGACGGCCTCGAGGACGGCGAGCGCGGAGTGCACGGCACCGGGCTGGCGTGCGGCGAGCGCCGGTTGCTCACGCATCGCCGGGATGCCGCGGCGACACCACTCCCCCGAGCACCTGCGCCGCGACCGGCTCGTCGTAGACACCGAGCGCCCCCGGGCCGTGCCGGCGACGGAGGACGGAGATGACGGCGGCGGACACGGCGGCCAGCACCGCGACGATCGCGACGACCGGCCCACCCTCGGCCGCGTCGTCGACGAAGAACGACACGAGGGCCGCGGCGAGGGCGAGCGCCGAGACCCCCGCGACCACCGTGACGCCGACCGTGGATTCACCGATGCGGCGGAGGAACACGGGGGCGGCGACGCAGACGAGGATGTAGGCCACGATGTACCCCGCGGCCCCCACCCCGATCGTGACGTGCATCGCGTCGCGGGTGTCGATCCCCGCGGCGACCACGAGCACCGGCACAGCCGTGATGACCGGCAGCGCGCACCCGACGGCCGCCGCCGGGGTACCGAAGCGCCGATGCGCGCGTCCGACGGCGTCCGGGAGCACCCCGTCGCGGCTCAGCGCGAACAGCACCCGCACGAGCGCGGTGGTCGTGCCGATCGCGCAGGCGAGGAACGACGCCGCGATGCCGAGATCGGCGACCACCCCCCATCCGCCCAGACCGTACGCCTCGGTGAGCTCGTTGACCGGCGAGACGCTGGTCGCCAGATCGGCTCCGAGGGCGTCGAACCCGGCCACCTGGGTCAGCGCCGCGAGGACGTAGAGAAGGCCGGACAGAACGACGGTGCCGGTGATCGCGCGCGGGACGTTGCGCAACGGAGACACCGATTCGACGCCGAGCGTCGCTGCGGACTCGAACCCGACGAACGCCGTCAGGGCGATCACCGCCCCCGCCGCGAAAGCCGTCGGATCGAGGTGTGCCGTCCCCACCCCCGCGACCGCGGCGAGGTCGATCGGACCGATGCGCACCAGAAGCGCGATGAGGAGCACGACGATCAGGGCGACCGACAGGGTCTCGACGACGAGAGCGGCACGGGCGGAGATCCGGATGCCGCGGACGAGCACGAACGCGACGAGAAGGCCCTGACCCACGAGGAACAGTGCGGTGACGATCGTTCGGTCGATCGACGGCCAGAGCCCCGACACCAGGTAGGTGGCGTAGTACGCGCCGCCGAGCATGGCGAACATCGCCACCGCGCCATACCCCGTGAGGATCGCCGCCCCCGCGGCGAGGCCGGCCCGTGTGCCGAGACCGCGAGCGGTGTAGGTGTACAGGGCGCCCGTGGCGGCGAAGCGACGGGCGAACTGCGAGATCGTCCGGGCAACCCCCAGGCTCAGGATCGCCGCGGCCACGATCGCGGTGACCGTCGCCCCGGGAGCGACACCCGCCACCAGCAGGACGACCGTCGTCGCCGCCGCGGCCGGGGCGACCGCCGCGATCGACTGAGCGGCGAGGTCGACGATGCCGATCCGGCGCCTGTCGAGCCCGTGCAGGGGCGACCGGTCGCCGAAGCCGGCGACAGGGTCGGGGCGCGCGATGGCGCGAGCGAGTGCGTTCACGTGGTCTCCGTCGGGTGCTGCCGACCGTACGCGGCGGGCGTTGCACCCGGGCGACCCGCGTGTTTCGTGCTCGTGACCTCGACTGAGACACACCCCCGGCGGGCGTCTCACTCGGTGTGGGCACACCTTCACGACGACTACACGGTCCGGCAACGACGCCACGGGAACCTCGACTCACGAACCGCGCACCCTCACCCGAACTCCGGAGGACTGGAAATGACCCAACTCGAATCGAAGGGAGTGGCGGCGTCGGCGAAGCGGACGTTGCAGGGCTCCCTCGGTGTCACGGCGATCATCTTCATGGTGGTCGCCGCCGCATCGCCGCTCACCGTCGTGGGCGGCGCCGGCCCGCTCGGCATCCTGATCGGCAACGGTGTCGGCTACCCGGCTCTGTACGCCGTCAGCGCCGTCATCCTGCTTCTGTTCGCGGTGGGCCTCGCGGCCATGACCCGGCACGTCCCCCGCCCCGGCGCCTTCTTCACCTACATCGGATACGGCCTGGGACGCCCCTCCGGGCTCGCCGCGGCGTGGACCGCGATCCTGACCTACACGACCATCCAGGTCGCGGTGTACGGCTACGTCGGGTACCTGCTCGAGATCACCGTCGTGTCGGTGGGCGGGCCGGACCTTCCGTGGTGGCTGTATGCGCTGGCCACCGTCGCACTGGTCGGGATCCTCGGCTACCGACACATCGACCTGTCCAGCAAGGTGCTGGGCGTCCTTCTCATCGCGGAGGTGGCGATCGTCCTCGTCCTGGTCGGCGCGGTGGTCGCCACCGGAGGCCCGGAGGGACTGAGCCTCGCGCCCTTCGAGCCCGCCAACATCGCCAGCGGCTCGCCCGGAGTGGGGCTGATGTTCGCGATCGCCGCCTTCATCGGCTTCGAGGCCACCGCCATCTTCCGCGACGAGGCGCGCGACCCCGACCGCACGATCCCGCGGGCGACCTACGGCGCCGTCATCGGCATCGGGGTCTTCTACACCGTGTCGACCTGGGGATTGGTGATGGCCTGGGGACCGAACGGCGTGCTCGCCGCCGCCGCGGAGAACCCCGCGACGCTGATGCTCCGCACCGTCGCGTTGTACCTCGGCACGGTCGGCGAGGTCATCGTCAACGTCCTGCTGCTGACCTCGATGTTCGCGTGCGTCCTGTCGTTCCACAACGTCCTGACGCGCTACCAGCACGCGATGTCGAGCGCCGGGGTCCTCCCGGAGGCGGTGTCCGGCGTGCACGCACGACACCTCTCGCCGCACGTGTCGTCGATCGTGCAGACCGTCACGGCGGGTGTCCTGCTCGCCGCGTTCGCCCTGCTCGGACTCGACCCCCTCCTGCAGGTGTTCACCTGGCTCTCCGGCGTCGCGACCGTGGCCATCGTCATCCTGATGGCCGTGACCTCGGTCGCGGTGATCGTGTACTTCTCGCGCAACCGCCAGGACCGTCGTCCGTGGAACACGATGATCGCGCCGGCGCTCGGCTTCGTGGGGCTTGCGATCTCGGCCGTGGTGATCGTCGCCTACTTCCCCGTGATGGTCGGAGACGTCGACGCCCAGGGCGCGCCCACCTTCGGCGCCGTCACTTGGGCCCTGCTCGCGCTCGTGGTGGTCGTTCCCGTCTTCGGGTACGCCCAAGCCGCCTGGATCCGACGCCGCCGCCCCGCCGCCTACGCCAAGCTCACCGACGCCATCGCGGGATGAGCGGATGCCGCGGCCCGGTGTCGCGGCATCCCTCCCGCCCCTTTCCCTCCCGCTCCACCCGAAAGAGACATCATGACCCTCACCGACCCGACGTCCACCGCCTTCACCGCGCCCGCGACGCCCGCCCACCCGCTGGCCTCCCTGTCGCCCGAGGAGATCACCGCCGTGCACGCGATCGCCTCCAGCCTCGACGGGCTCGACGAAGCCACCCGTTTCGCCTACGTCGGCCTCGAAGAAGCCCCGAAGGGCGAGGTGCTGGCATGGGAGCGGGGCGAGGGCCCCTTCCCCGAGCGCCGGGCACGCGTCCAGCTGCTCAACCTGCGCACGGCGCACTCGCTCGACCTCGTCGTGTCGTTGTCCACCGGTCAGGTGCTCCGTCAGACCGAGCTGGACGGCTCGGACGGACAGCTCCCGATCCTCGACGCTGAGTTCGAGGAGGTCGGGGTCATCGCGGGCGAGAGCGCCGAGTGGGTCGCGGCCCTCGCCGCGCGCGGGCTCACGACCGCCGACGTCGTCCTCGTGCCCCTCTCGGCCGGCCACTACGGCTACGAGAACGAGGTGGGTCGGCGCGTGCTGCGCGCCTTCGCGTTCCGTCAGGACCACCCCGGCGACCACCCGTGGGCGCACCCCGTCGACGGCCTCACCGCCTACATCGACGTCGCCGACCGCCGGGTCACCGAGATCATCGACACCCCCGGGTTCACCGTGCCCGAGACGCACGGCAACTACGACGACCCCGAGCTGCAGGGCCCGCCGCTCGAGGGGCTGAAGCCCATCGTCATCACCCAGCCCGAAGGGTCGAGCTTCACCGTCGACGGCGAGCACGTCTCGTGGGGCGAGTGGGACCTGCGCATCGGCTTCGACACCCGCGAGGGCTTGATCCTGCGCCAGCTGTCGTTCGCGGGACGACCCGTGATGTACCGCGGCTCGATCAGCGAGATGATCGTGCCCTACGCCGACCCCGCCCCGAACCGCTTCTGGCAGAACTACTTCGACACCGGTGAGTACCTCTTCGGCCGCTACACCAACGAGCTCGCACTCGGCTGCGACTGCGTCGGCGACATCACCTACGTCGACGCCGTGCTCTCGGACGAGAACGGGATGCCGCGGACCGTCCGCAACGCCGTGTGCATGCACGAGGAGGACTTCGGCACCCTCTGGAAGCACACCGACATCTTCACCGGCGCCAGCGAGGTGCGCCGTTCCCGACGTCTCGTGATCTCGTTCTTCACCACCGTCGGCAACTACGACTACGGCTTCTACTGGTACCTCTACCTCGACGGCACCATCGAATGCGAGGCCAAGCTCACCGGCATCCTGTTCACCTCGGCCTACCCGGGCGAGGGCTACCCGTACGCCTCGGAGGTGGCACCGGGTCTGGGAGCCCCGTACCACCAGCACCTCTTCTCGGCGCGCCTGGACATGACGGTCGACGGCGTCGCGAACGTCGTGAACGAGATCGACGCCGTGCGCGTGCCGATCTCGGCCGAGAACCCGGCCGGTAACGCCTTCACCAAGAGTGTCACTCCCCTCACGAGCGAGAAGGTCTCGGGCCGTCTCGCCGACGGCTCCGTGAACCGTGTCTGGCAGATCGCCTCGACCGAGAAGACCACCGAACGCGGTCAGGCGACCTCGTACGTGCTCTTCCCGACCGAGACGCCGATGCTGCTCGCCGACGACACGTCGTCGATCGCCGCCCGTGCGGCGTTCGCCACGAAGAGCCTGTACGTCACGAAGTACGACCCCGACGAGCGCTACGCCGCGGGCGACTTCGTCAACCAGCACCCCGGCGGTGCCGGCATCCCGGCATTCATCGCCGGCGACGAGCCGCTCGTGGGCGAAGACGTGGTGCTGTGGCACACCTTCGGGCTCACGCACTTCCCCCGCAACGAGGACTGGCCCGTCATGCCGATGGACTACGCCAAGTTCACGCTCAAGCCGTACAACTTCTTCGAGCGGAACCCCGTGCTGAACGTGCCCGCACCGGTCTCGACGCACTGCTCGCCCGCCGCGCACGCATCCGAGCACGAGCACGGCCACGACGCGGGCGAAGCCCCGGCCGCCGAATGCCACTGCTGAGGCGATGAGCGAGATCCTCCACGTGGCGGCGGTCGCCCCCGCCGCGGTCGGTGCCTGCTGTCTGGCAGCTGATCGCGCGCGGGTGCGGCCGCCCGAGGTCCTGGCATCCGCCCTCATGCTCCTGGCGATGCTGGATGCCGCGGTGTTCGGGGTGGTCGCTCCGGTCTGGTGGACGGGGCTCCTGCTCGCCGGCGCGATCGCACTCACCGTGTGGCGCCGGCCGCGTCAACGCCGGACGCCGCGCGTCCCCGCGCTGATGACCGTCCATACGACGCTCGGAATGGTCGTGATGGGCGGGCTGCAGCTCGGCATGGGCGGGCACGCCGCCCCCGCCGGCCACGCCCATGGGCTCGCCCTGGCGCCCGTGCTGCTCGGCACAGCAGCGGTCTACGCGGTGCTGTCTCTCGAGATGATGCGTCGCATGCGGGCTCGGCTCGACCGTGCCCAGATCGGTGCGATGGCGGCATCCGTCGCTCTCATGGCGGTGGCGTCGGTGTGATCCCGGACGCGGCTTGCGAGGTCACGCGTGCCGAAGAGACGCGCGTTCCGCGGCCCGGGCCGCGCGCCCCGTCAGCGCGGCCGCACCACCACCGGGTGCCCGGCAAACCGCAGGCATCGAGCCGTGGCGGGTGGCGTCGCTGCTGCTCGCCGAGATCGGCCTCGACGCCGACTGAGCTTGCCCTCCCACCCGACGGCACCGCGGGGCGGGAGGGCCTCGCCGCTCCCGCCCCGCGGATCCTGCGCGGTCAGCGGGCGAGACGCAGCGTGACCAGTTGGAACGGGCGCAGGTCGAGCTCGACCACTCCGCCCGCCACGCTCGTCACCGCGGCGGCGTCGACCTCGCGCTCGAGCAGATCGGTCTCGGTGACACCCGCGACCTCGAACCCGGCCTCCACGCGCGCGCGCGTGCGCTCACCCAACGCCTCGTACAGGCGCACGACGACGTCTCCCGAGCCGTCCTGCGCGAGCTTGACCGCCTCGACGACCACCCCGGGACGATCGAGCGTGACCAGGGGTGCGACCGTCGACTCGGCGGCATCCGCCACCGTCCGCTCGGGCAGGTTGGTGCGGTAGCCCTCGGCCACGGCGTCGATCACGTCGGCGCCCACGACGATGCCGACCTCGAGGTGGTGCGCTCCCTGGTCCTGACCGGGATCGGGGAATTTCGCCGAGCGGATGATCGACAGCCGCACCAGCGAGAACGTTCCACCCGCCCCGCGCTCGTGGCGCGTGATGTCGTGGCCGTAGGTGGAGTCGTTGGTGACGGCCACACCGAACCCCGGCTCGGCCACCCGGACCCAGCGGTGGGCGGCGGTCTCGAAGCGCGCGGCGTCCCACGAGGTGTTCGTGTGGGTCGGACGAACGACGTGACCGAACTGGATCTCGCTGGCCGCGCGATCGGTGTGCACGTCCACGGGCACACCGAGCTTGAGGAGCTTCTGCTGCTCGTGCCAATCGACCTCGAGCGAGAGACGCACCGTGCGCGACCCGTTGGCCAGGGCGATGCGCGTGACGATCGTGGAATCGCCCGTGCGTCGCTCGACCAGGACCGCGTCGCCGTCGAGGCGGACGGCCTCGGCGGAGTCGAGGGGGGTGACATGGCGACGGTAGGTCTCGTCGATGTCCCACGCGTCCCACTGGGTGGGAGTGTCGCGGAACACCTCGAACAGACCCGCCGACTCTCCGGCGGGAACGGCCTCGCGACCCGAGGCGACCTCGATCATCGAGGTGATCAGACCGCGGCCGTCGACGACCACGCGCACGAGGCCGTTGTCGAGCACGAAGCCCTCGCCCGCGGGCCGGGGTGCGACGTCGCCGGCCGGGACCGCGGGGGCGATCGCGAGCGCCGGGGTGCCGGCACGACGGTGAGGCGCGGCGTTCGCCACGACCGCGTGCTCCCCGGTGCCCACGAGAGCGCGGAGGCTGTCGGCGATGATCTGCTCGAGCTCCGTCGCGATCGCCGCGTAGTTGCGCTCGGCATCGCGGTGCACCCACGCGATCGAGGTGCCGGGCAGGATGTCGTGGAACTGCTGCAGCAGCACCAGGCGCCACAGGCGACGGAACGCCTCGGCCGGGTAGGCGGCACCGGTGCGCACGGTCGCGGTCGAAGCCCACAGCTCGGCCTCGCGCAGCAGGTGCTCGCTGCGGCGGTTGCCCTGCTTGGTGCGCAGCTGGCTGGTGTACGTGCCGCGGTGGAACTCCAGGTACAGCTCCCCCGCCCACACGGCCGGATCGGCGTACTCGGCCTCGGCCGTTTCGAAGAAGGCACGCGGGGTGGAGTGCTTCACCACCGGCGCACCCTCGAGCGAGTGCGTGCGAGCGATCGTCGCGGTCATCTCGCGGGTGGGTCCGCCGCCGCCGTCGCCGAAGCCGTAGGGAAGGAGCGAGGTGCGCGCGCGGCCCTTGTCGGCGAAGTTGCGCTCGGCGTGCGCGAGGTCGGCCGCGGTGACCTCGGAGTTGTACTTGTCGACCGGCGGGAAGTGCGTGAAGATGCGCGAACCGTCGATCCCCTCCCAGCGGAAGGTGTGGTGCGGGATGCGGTTGGTCTCGTTCCACGAGATCTTCTGCGTGAGGAACCAGCGGGCGCCCGCGGCCTTCATGATCTGAGGCAGCGCTGCGCTGTAGCCGAACGAGTCGGGCAGCCACACCTCCTCGGTGTCGATGCCGAACTCCTCGAGGAAGAACGACTTGCCCTCGACGAACTGCCGGGCCATGGCCTCGCCGCCCACCATGTTGGTGTCGGACTCGACCCACATGCCGCCCACCGGCACGAAGCGCCCCTCGGCGACGCGCGCCTTGAGCCGCTCCCAGAGGGCCGGGTAGTGCTCCTTCATCCACGCGAACTGCTGCGCGGACGAGCTGGCGAAGACGAACTCGGGATCTTCGTCCATGAGCGAGAGCACGTTGCTGAAGGTGCGCGACACCTTGCGGGCGGTCTCCCGCACCGGCCAGAGCCACGCCGAGTCGATGTGCGCATGACCGACCGCGTGCAGGACATGAGCGCTGGATGCCGCGGGGGCGGCGAGCAGAGGAGCGAGCGCGTCGCGACCGGCCTGCGCCGTCGCCGCGACGTCATCGGGATCGACCGCGTCGATCGCGGCATCCATTCCCTCGAGGAGGGTCGCCCGGCGCGCGGAGGTGGCGTCGAGCTCGGCGATGAGGCCGTGCAGGAGCCGGAAGTCCTGCAGCAGCTCCCACACCGCGAGGTCGCGCAGGCCGATCGACATCTCGCGCAGCGTATAGAGAGGAGCGTCTCCCGCCGTCGCGGGGTCGCCGAGGTGCGTCGGCTCGAACGTGAAGAGGCTGCCCACGTCGGGGTTGGAGGCGGCCTCGACGAGCACGTCGATCCGGCCGTCGGCGCCGATCGCCGCCGCGGTGGCGTTGTTGAAGGGCGAAACGCCCTTGATCGGCGCCCCGTCGCGGTTCCAGATCAACGCCTCGCACTGGAAGCCGCTCTGCCCGGCGGTGAACCCGAGGTCGACGACGAACTCGGCCACCGTCCCGGCGGGCAAGGCGCCCGAGCCGTCACGCCAGGCGGCGGGGATCTCTCCCGAGACGGCGAACCAGGTGGTGCCCCACGCCCGACCCCACGGCGTTCCGACGGCGAAGGGGCGGTACTCGGCATCCCGAGCCTCGGCGAAGGTCACGGGCTCGCCGGGGGCCTCCCATGCCTGGATGTCGAGGGGCTGGCGGGCGCGGTAGACGGCGGGGGCGAGACGCTCGCGGACGAAGCGTTCGATGCGCATCTCGGTGAGCGCGGTGCGGTCGTGCATGAAGGTGGATTCCTTGCCTGGGGGGACGGGTCAGCCCTTGACCGCGCCGGCGAGGGCCGACGGGCCGCCGAGTCCGCGCTGCACGAGCACGTACAGGCCGAGGACCGGAAGGGAGTAGACGATCGAGTAGGCCGCGAGCTGGCCGTAGGCCACGGCTCCGAACGACCCGAAGAAGTTGAAGATGCTGACCGCCGCCGGCTGGTAGTCGGGGCTGAGCAGCAGCACGAAGGGAACGAAGAAGTTCCCCCACGCCTGGATGAACGTGAAGATGAACACCACCGCGATGCCCGGGCGCATGAGGGGCAGCACGATCTGGACGAGGGTGCGCATCGAACCCGCACCGTCCATCCATGCGGCGTGTTCGAGCTCGACGGGTACGCCGTCCATGAAGTTCTTCATCATCCAGATCGCGATCGGCAGAGCGCTCGCGGTCAGGAAGAGGATCGTGCCGCCGATCGAGTCGATGAGATTCAGCTGCACGAACAAGCTGTAGACCGGCACCATGATCGCCGTGATCGGAAGGCACGTGCCGAAGAGCACCGCGTAGAGGAAGGGCTTTCCCACGCGCATCCTGTACCGCGACAGCGGATAGGCGGCGAGCGAGGCGAGCACGACCGTCGCGATCGAGGTGCCTCCCGCCAGCAGGACGCTGTTCCACAGGGGCTGGAAGAGCAGGTCGGGCTTCATGACGGCGGCGAAGTTGTCGAGGGTGACGACCTCGGGCATCTTGATGGCGAGGGTGGGTTGCGCATCGAGCGAGGCCGTGACGAGCCAGACGAGAGGCACGACGAACAGGATGCCGACCACGAGGAGCAGCGTGTTGGCGACGACCCGCAGCACACGGGTACGCGGCGACGACAGGGACGCCTTCTTGCGCGCGGGGGCACGGCGCGACGACCGGACGCGAGCGCCGGTGACCTCGGGAAGGGTGGCGGTGGTCATGAGGAGACCTCCTCGCGCAGCGCGCGGACGTAGAAGAAGGAGAAGATCGCACCGATCAGCAGCATGATCGTGGCGATCGCGGTGCCGTACCCGAGCTCGCCGAACTTCAGGCCCTCCTGGTAGGCGAGGATCGGCAGCGTCGTGCTCTTGTTGCCGGGGCCACCGCCGGTCATGACGAAGATGAGCGTGAAGACCGAGAGGGTCTGCAGCGTGACGATCATCGAGTTCGTCCCGATGGTCGAGCGGATCATGGGGATCGTGATGAGCAGGAGGCGCTTGATGCCGCTCGCGCCGTCGACCTCGGCGGCCTCGGTGATCTCGGGCGGCACGTCGGCCAGAGCCGCCGAGTAGACCATCATCGAGAAGGCTGTCCCGCGCCAGATGTTGGCGAAGATGACCATGAGCACCGGCATCGTGAACAGCCAGCTGACCGGGTCGAGCCCGAAGACGGCGAGGATGGCGTTGAGGGTGCCGTTGTCGCGGAAGAAGGCGTAGGCGGCGAAGGCCGCGACGATCTCGGGCAGCACCCACGCCGTGACGACGATCGTGCCGACCACCGCGGTGACGACGCGATTGCCCGAGCGCATCATGAGAGCAAGTGCGAGACCCAGGATGTTCTGGCCGATGACGGCCGAGAAGAACACGAAGACGATCGTGTTGACGACCGCGACCGGGAAGTCGGGGGCCTTGAAGAGCTGGGTGTAGTTGTCGAGGCCGACGAACTCGCTCGCGACCGCCGTGGAGCCCGAGAGCGTCGCGTTGGTGAGGGAGCCCCACAGCGAGACGAGGATCGGACCGAGCAGGAACACGGCGAGCAGCAGTGCTGCGGGAAGGAGCGGGAGCGCCCGGGCCGAGGACCGGAGGCCGCGCGTCTTGGCGCGCGACCCCCGGTCGGTTCCGGTCGCCCCGGTCTGAGCCAGGGCGGTCATGCTCAGCCGTTCTGGGTGTTGTCTTCGCCGACGATGCCGATGACGGCCTGATCGTAGGCGGCGGCCGCGTCGTCGACGCTGGACTGCCCGGTCATGACGGCTTCCATGGCGACCTGGATCTGGTTCGAGATCTTGTCGTAGTCCTCGGTCGCCGGACGGAAGTGCGTGGTGTCGACGAAGCTCGAGAACGTCTTGAAGCTCGGGTTCGCGTCGAGGTACTCGCTGGACTGGGCCACGTCGGAGCGCACCGCGATCTGGCTGTTGTCGATGTTGTAGGACGTGGCGTTGTCCTTGTTGACGGCCGTGGAGAGGAAGTCCCACGCGGCGTCGGCGTTCTTGGTGTTCTTGCCGATCGCGAGCGTCCACCCACCCGACATGCTGGTCGTGCCGGGCGCCTGGCCCTTCTGCGTCGGCATCGCGGCGATGCCGAGGGCGTCGCTCCATGCGGGCCACGGGGCCGTGCCGCCGTCGACCCAGGCGGCCGACTGCCAGGAGCCGTCGAGGGCGATGGCGAGCTTGCCCTTGGGCAGCCAGTCGGCGGTCACGCTGGTGAAGATGTTGGGGTCGAGCGCCTGCTGGAGCGAGGGCCCGAGGCCGCCCTGGTAGACGTCGCTGACGAACTGCAGCGAGTCCTTGAAGCCCTGGCTGCCCACCACCCACTTCTTCGAGGAGGTGTCGTAGAGGCTGTCTTCGGTGCCGTAGAGGAGCATCTCGAGACCCTGCATGGATGCCGCTTCGCCGGCCGTCTTGCCCGAGTAGACGTTGATCGGGATGACGTCGGGGTCGGCCGCCTTGACCTTCTCGGCCGCGGAGAGCACGTCGGCCCAGGTCTTCGGCTGCCAGGGCACCGAGATGCCGGCCTTCGCGAAGATCTCCTTGTTGTACCAGAGGCCGCGGGTGTCCGTACCGAGCGAGACGCCGTAGGTCTTGCCATCGGGGCCGAGACCGGCCTGCTTGGCCCCCTCGGCGAACTGCGACCAGTCGCTCCACGTCGAGAGGTAGTCGTCGAGGGGAAGCAGGTAGCCGGCGGCCGCGTCGGACTGGATCTTGAAGGTGTCTTCGTACTGGACGTCGGGGGCGGTGCTGGCCGACTTGTTCATCAGCGCGAGCTTCGTGTAGTAGTCGGCGCCCTCGGCCTGGATCGGCACGAGCTCGACGGTCATGCCCGGATGCGCGGCCTCGTACTGCGACTTGGCGGTCTCCATCAGCGTCTGCATCTGGTTGAAGGTCGCCGTGGTCTGGTACGCGACGCGGATCGTCTTTCCGTCGCCCGCACCCGCGCTCCCCGCGGAGCAGCCGGCGAGGGCCACGGTCAGGGCGGTGGCGGTCAGAAGACCGGTCGCCATCGTCAGTTTCTTCATTGAAGCTCCCTTGCTCGGGTGGAGACACCGCGTCGCCAGAACCTTTTATAAATCAAATGGACTAACTCGGCAAGTCCGAGAGCGCGAGCGCGCGTAACGATCGGGACTCGCCCGGCTATGAGAGACGGTGGGCGCGCCTCAGAGCGCGATCATCATGCGCGCCGGCCGCGCGGAGAAGGCACCGTCGAGCATGAGGCAGGCGGCCCCGACGGCCGCCACATCGGACCCGACACGTGAGCGGCGCACGACGATCTCGCGCGTCGCGGTCGAGGCGGCGTCCACCGCGACGCGCTCGGCGACGATGTCGCCCAGGACTCCCGCGAGACGCTCCCACACCGGACCGCCGAGGACCACCTCGTCGACGTCGATGAGGTTGTTCGTCACCACGAGCGCTCGGGCGATGCGCGCCCCCGCCTGTCGCAGCACGGCGGCCGCGCGCTCCTCGCCCTCGCGGGCGTCTCGCACGAGCCGATCCAGATCGGGACGGGTGTCCCCGGCGCGAGCGGGAGCGTACCCCGCCTCGGCGAGCAGCACGCGCGGCTCGATCGACACCCCCAGGCAGCCGTGTGCCCCGCAGGCGCACTCCGGGCCCTCGGGATCGACGACGACGTGGGCGATGCCGCCCGCGTTGCCGGTCCGTCCGCGCACGGGAGCACCCGCGATCGCGAGTCCGACGCCGACGCCGGCGCCGTAATACAGGAACATCGCGTCGCCGAGAGCATCGGAGCGGTCGAACCACATCTCGCCCACCATGGCGGCGGTCACGTCCTTCTCGACGATGACCGGCAGGCCCGTCACGGCTCCCAGGTCTTCGCGCACGTTGACGTTGTGCCACTCGGGCAGCAGGGGCGGGTCGAGCAGGCGCCCCCCACGCGCGTCGAAAGGACCCGGGGCGGCGACGCCGACACCGAGCACGAGCTCGCGCGGGATGCCGGCGCGCTCGACGATCGCGTCGACGGCGGCACCCACGGCATCCACGAGACTCCCGGGGGCGGACACGACGGGGCGGGCGATCTCGTCGTGGACGATGACCTCGCCCGCCATGTCGACGACCACGATCGTGTCGACCACGGGATCCAGGTGCACGCCGACCGCGAATCGCGAGCGCGGCGCGAGCTTGAGCATCGTGCGCGGCTTGCCGGGGCCGGAGATGACCTTGCCCGCCTCGACGATGAGTCCCTCGTCGGCCAGGCGACGGGTGACATTGCTGAGCGTCTGCGCGCTGAGACCGGTGCGCGCCGTCAGCTCGACCCGGCTGAGTCCCTCGGGCGAGCGCCGGATGTGGTCCAGCACGAGCGTCTGGTTGTACTCCCCGACGGCGGGCAGGTTGGATCCGGTGCGCATGACCCCCGCCCTCGTTCGCCGGTCCGCGGCGCGGGCCCTCTCGCCCAGATTACGCCCGCTCATCCACGCACTTCTCGGTACGGTGCGCTCAGGACTGCAGCGCCAGTGCGGCCGCGCCCAGCAACGGTCCATCGCCGTCGAGACCCGAACCGACGATGCGGCACCGCCTCGCATAGGCGTGCAGCGAGGCGGCCTGGGCTGCGGCGCGCACCTGGTCGACGTAATCGGGGGCGACCTGCGAGAAACCGCCGGCGATGGCCACGGCCTCGAGGTCGCACAGCGTGGCGGCCGCGGCGATGGCCTGGCCGACCGCGGTCGCCGAACGGCTCACGGCGGCGATGGCGGTGGCATCCCCCGCCGCGTGCGAAGCGGCGAGGTCCAGACCGGTCTCGCCTTCCCAGCCCTGCGACCTCGCCCACGCGACGGTCCCGGGCCCCGCGGCGACGGCCTCGAGCGTCGCCGCCACGATCTCGCCCCCCTCGAGGGTGCGGACGAAGGTCTGGCCCAAGTGGCCGGCGTTGCCGCTCGCTCCGCTGACGGGACGACCACCGAGGACGAGGCCGCCGCCCACGCCGGTCGACACGACGATGGCCATCGCGTCGTCGCAGCCGACGAGGGCCCCGCGCCAGTGCTCGGCGAGGGCGATGCAGGTGCCGTCGAGCGCGAGATGGATCGGGCCGTCGACCAGCCCGCCCAGCACCTCGTCGACGGGCAGCCCCGCCGCCAGCGGGAGGTTCAGGGGCGACACCGAGCGCGAGGGCAGGTCGACCGGGCCCGCGCTGCCGACGCCGATCGCGGTGACCGTGGCTCCCGGTACGGCGGCGAGCGCGGCTTCGGCGGCCGCGCGGACGTTTCCGGCGATGGCGTCGCGGTCGTTCTCACGGCCGGTGGGGCGTCGGTTCACGCTCGCGCGGACCACCTCGCCGGAGGCCGAGACCAGGGCCGCGTCGACCTTGGTCCCGCCGATGTCGACGGCGAGCACATGGGTGACGGCGGGCAGGGACGGGGTGGTGTGCGACATGCGCGGGCTCCTCGGGTGGACCAACGCTCCCCGATCCTAGGGGCGAGCCCCCTCTCCCCGAGTGACGCCTGTGCACCCGCGGCTTTCCGACCCCCGCCGCCGCGGCCCGGGTTACGATCGGGTCACGGTGGCGAGGACGCGCCCGCCTCCGCGACAAGAGAGATGCCATGGACGAGACCGTCACGCCCGAGGCGACCACGCGGCTGCGCCGCGCAGACACCCCCACCGGCTCGGCTCGGCCCGGTGTCGACACCCCTCTCGACGCGGCGTCTTTCGCCCGGCTGACCGGGGACATTCTGGCCTCGGTGTCGACCGTCATCGACGGCAAGCCGGACGCCGTGCGCAGCGCCCTCATCGCGCTGCTCGCCGAGGGCCATCTGCTGATCGAAGACGTCCCGGGCGTCGGCAAGACGATGCTCGCGCGGGCACTGGCTGCCACGGTCGACGCGGACGTGCGTCGCATCCAATTCACTCCCGACCTCCTGCCGGGCGACATCACCGGCGTGTCGGTCTTCAACCCCGTGCAGCGGCAGTTCGAGTTCACCCCGGGCGCGGTGTTCGCGCACATCGTCATCGCCGACGAGATCAACCGCTCCTCCCCCAAGACGCAGTCGTCGCTGCTCGAGGCCATGGAGGAGCGCCAGGTCACGGTCGACGGCCGCACGCACGTGCTCCCCTCGCCGTTCCTCGTCGTCGCGACCCAGAACCCGTTCGAGATGGAGGGCACGTACGTGCTCCCCGAGGCCCAGCGCGACCGTTTCCTGCTGCGGATCTCGATGGGATACCCGGATGCCGCGGCCGAGGCGCTCATGCTCCGCCAGCGCGACGCGGTGAACCCTCTCGACGCCCTGACACCGGTCGTGACCGCGCGTCAGGTGACCGCGCTGATCGCCTGGGCACGCGGCGTGCACGTGGCTCCCGCTCTCGAGGACTACGTCGTCGCCCTCGCGCAAGCCACCCGCAGTCACCCCGACATCCGGCTGGGGGCGAGCCCGCGCGCGACCCTGCAGCTCATACGCGCCGCCAAGGTGCGTGCCGCTCTCGACGGGCGCGCCTACGTCATCCCCGATGACATCACCGCTCTGCTGTCACCGGTCTTCGCGCACCGCCTGATCGCCAACCGTTCGGCCGCGGGCGGGCGGGCCGGGGCCGCGGTCGTCGCCGACGCGCTCGAGCGCATCGCGACGAGCGTGCGCGTTCCTCTCGCCCCGCGGCCGTGAGCGCCGGTGTGAAGCGCCTGTGGCCCTTCACCCTGCGGGGCACGGGGGCCGTCCTCCTCGCCGTCGCCGGGTTCGTGGTCGCGCAGCGCGCCGGCATCCCGGAACTGCTGTACTTCGCCACCCTGCTCGTGGCTCTGCTGGCGGTGTCGGCGATCGCGCTGCTGCTGACGCGCGGCACGGGATCGGTCTCACGTGTGGTCACCCCCGAGACCCCCGAGGTCGGAGGTCCAGCGACGGTCGTGGTGCGGACGACGCTCTTCAGCGCCCTCCCCACCGGGCCCGGACGATGGAGCGACACGCTTCCGGCGGGACTCACCGGCCATGCCCGGGGGACCTCGGCACCCATCGCCTCGACGCTCTCGGGTGCAGCGGGCACGGTCGAGGTGCGCTACGACGTGGTCGGCGCTTCGCGCGGCATCCACTCGATCGGTCCCCTCGAAGTGACGACCACCGATCCCTTCGGCCTGGTGCGCCGTCGCATCGCCCTCGGCCGGGCGACCTCCGTGACGGTGGCCCCGGCGATCGTCGATCTGGCTCCGCTGCCCTCGGCGTCGGGTGAGGCGGGCGGCACGCGCCAGACCGCGGCCCTGCAGCTGGGACAGGGGGCCGACAACCTCGTCGCCCGTCCCTACGCGCCGGGCGATTCGATGCGTCGCATCCACTGGCGGGCCACCGCCCACCGCGACACGCTGAT
Organism: Microbacteriaceae bacterium; assembly: GCA_022702225.1. Classification (GTDB taxonomy): domain Bacteria; phylum Actinomycetota; class Actinomycetes; order Actinomycetales; family Microbacteriaceae; genus Microbacterium. The sequence goes on from JAKOMY010000082.1 coordinate 41,533, forward strand.
GGTGCGCCAGGAGGAGCAGGAGTCCTCGCCGGCCGCCACCGTGGTGATCGACCGCGCGCTCTCGCGGTGGTCGCCGCTGGCCGCCCACGCTCCCGGCAGCGACCCCGCTTTCGAGACGGCGGTGACCGCGTGCGTCTCGGCGGTCGCCCACCTCGTGCACGAGGGGTACACCGTCGACGTCGTCGACAGCGACGGCACTCTTCTCACCGACCCGGTCGAAGGCGGCGACGACGTCGAGGCGCGAGCGGCCGCCGCGGGTTTCGCGAGCCTGAGGGCGCGCGCCGACGACGCGTCCCACCGCGTGGTGCCGGTGACCGTCTCGGCTCTGCTGGGTCCCGTCGTCGTCATCACGGGGAACCTGCAACCCGAGGACCACGCGACCCTCGGGTCGGTCGGCACGAACTCGGCTCTTCCCGTACTGATCGTGGTGGCCGAGCACGCGCAGCTCGATGCCGTGCGGACCGCCGGCTGGCGCGCGGCGCACCTGCGCCCGGGGGCGGACGTGGCCCTCGCGTGGGACGACGCGATGGAACAGGGGTACGCCCGTGTCGGTCGCTGATCTCACCGTGCTGCGCACTCCCCGCCGTCGCCGCGACGCGACCCTGCTGACCATCGGTCTGTGCGCCGCGATCGCCGCCGCGATGCTGCCGGTCTTCTCGGTCATCGCCCCGGGCGCCTGGGTCGCGGGGGCCGTTCTCGTCGCCGGAGGCTCACTCGGCGCGGGGCTGGTCGTCCGTCTGTCGCGGCTGCCCGCCCTGGTGGCGAGCATCGCGGAGGTGGTCGTGTGGATCGTGCTGCTCACGGCGATCTTCGGCCGCTCCACGGCCCTGTTCGGTGTCATCCCCACCCCCTCGACCTTCGCCTCGGTACCCGGGCTCGTCGCCCAGGCCTCGGCGGAGATCCGCGACGGCGTCGCCCCCGTCCCGCCGGATGAGGGCTTGGCGTTCCTCTTGATCGCCGCGATCGGCGCGCTCGCCATCGTCCTCGACCACGTCGTCCTGACCGCCCGGATGCCGTTGCTCGCCGGGGTGGGCCTGGTCGCCGTCTCGCTCATCCCGACGATCGCGATCCCCTCCGACGTCGACGTCGCAAGCTTCGTGGCGCTGGCGGCCGCTCTGCTGTTCCTGCTCCGCATCGACACGCGAGCCCGTACCGCGGCCTCCGCGCACCGCGACGATCGCGCTCGCCCCGCGCGGGGCCGACGTCTCTTCGGGGTCTCGGCGACGGCTCTGGGCGTCGCGGCCGTCGCCGTGATCGTCGCCGTGGTTGCGACCCCCCTGCTCCCGCAGCCGGGCCTGCGGTTCGCCAGCGGCGGCACGGGCGGCCTGGGTACGACGATCAACCCCAACCTCGAGCTCGGCAACGACCTGCGGCAGCCGCGCGACGTCGAGGTGCTGAAGGTGCGCACGACGGGTCCGACGGCGCCGTACCTGCGCGCGGTCACCCTGTCGCGCTTCGACGGTGCCGTCTGGCAGCCCGACAGCTTCGACACCGTCCCGCTGCCCTCCGACGGCGCGGTGTTCGACCGCGTGGGCGTCGACGGCGACGTCGCCCTGGCCGATTGGACGACCACGGTCACCGTCGACCAGCTCGACAGCCCCTGGCTGCCGGTGCCGTACCCGGCCTCGACGGTGACGGGCCTGAACGGCGACTGGCTGGGCATGCCGCAGAACCGCACGGTGGTGACCCGCGCCGGATCCACACGCGAGCAGGTCTACGAGGTGCAGGCGAGCGTCCCCCGCCCGACCCTCGAGCAGATCCGTTCCAAGACCGTCGGCGGAACGGACCTCGACCCCGCGCTGACCGCGCTCCCCGCCGACGTGCCCGCCGTCATCGGCGACACCGCCCGTGAGGTCACCGCGAACGCGCAGACGCCCTACGACAAGCTCGTGACCCTGCAGAACTGGTTCCGCGGCAGCCAGTTCCGCTACTCGCTCGACGCCCCCGTCGATTCCGGGTTCGACGGAGCGGGCCTCGACGCCGTGGCGCAGTTCCTGCAGGTGCGCGCCGGGTACTGCGTGCACTA
>JAKOMY010000112.1 GCA_022702225.1 Microbacteriaceae bacterium
CGGGTGAAAGACTGAACCAATGCGTCCTCCCCAGCCCCGTGTCGTCGTGCTCGCCGGTGGAGTCGGGGGGTCGAAGTTCACCCTCGGCGTCCGCGCCGCCCTTCGCCGGCTGAACGCTCCCGAGGCCACCGTCGTCGTCAACACGGGAGACGACCTGTGGCTCTCGGGCGTGCGGTTGCAGCCCGACGTCGACTCGATCACCTACGCCCTCGCCGGGGTGAACGACACCGAGCGCGGCTGGGGTCGCGCGGGCGACACCGAACGCGTCAACGAAGAACTCCAGGCGTGGGGCGCGGGCTGGCCGTGGTTCACGCTCGGCGACCTCGACCTCGGCACCCACCTGGCCCGCACCGGGTGGCTTCGTGACGGACACACCCCGACCCAGGTGCTCGCGCGCATGGCGGAACGGTGGCCGCTCGGCATCCGGGTGCTCCCCATGACCGACAGCGAGGTCGACACCCACGTGCTGCTCGAGGACGGCGGGCGAATGCACTTCCAGGAGTGGTGGACGCGCCACCGCGCCCAACTCACGCCCCGCGCCTTCGAGAACCCCGGGATCGCGGATGCCGTGCCCGCCCCGGGCATCGCCGAGGCGATCGCGGGGGCCGATGTCGTCCTCATCGCGCCGTCTAACCCCGTCGTGTCGATCGGGCCGATCCTGGCGGTTCCCGGAATTCGGGATGCCGTCCGGGAGACGTCTGCGAAAGTCGTCGGCGTCTCGCCGATCATCGGCGGGCGGGTCGTGCGCGGCATGGCCGACGTGTGCCTGACGGCGATCGGGGTCGAGACCTCCGCCGCGGCAGTCGCCCGGCACTACGGCGCGCGGTCGGCGGGCGGCGTGCTCGATGCGTGGCTGCTCGCGGAGGAGGATGCGGCTGCGGCCGCGGACGTCGAGGCCGCCGGTATCCGCGCGGTGGTCGCCCCGTTGTGGATGCGAGACGAGGCGACCTCGGCCGCGATCACCGAGGCGGCACTGGGGGTCTGAAACGCGACGGTCACACTGAGCGTGGGCGGAAGCAGCAGGTCTGCAGGCCCCAATCCCCTCACCCCCCGCACAGGCTCGTACCCTCGGGCGCCGCGTCCACGACCGTCGTGGTCACGGCGCTGGAGCCGGTGGCCGTCCCCGCTGGCAAGTCGGCGACCGGATGCAGGAGAACCTGCCGTTCGCCGATGAACGCCCCGGTCTCGGGATCGATGATGATGTCCTGGCGGAAGCCGCCCTCGGTCTCGTCGCGGCCAATCGCGGTGCCGGTCCGGCCGTTCAGCGTGGCCTGCTGCTCGGTGATCGTGACGCCGGGGATGAGTGCTGCGGTGTCGTAGAAGACCGAGCGCAGTTCGGCCGAAACGGTTCCGGAGCGGAGGCGATCGGCGATCCACACCAGGGCCTCTCCATCGCGCGACGGTCCGGCAGCCCCGTTGTCCTGATAGATCTTCTGGAGCAGTTGCCGTGGGTCGCGAGGGAGCGCGGCGGCGGTGTCGGCATCGAGGGTGACGACGGAGTAGCCGCTCTCGGTCTTTCCTCCCGGGAACGCTTGACGTGCGTCGTGTTCGAGGCCCCCTGCCTCAGCGGCGAACGTCTCCGAGCGGGGGCCGAACGTCTGCACGGGCTCACGCGCGCACCGAACCTCGATCCAGTCAGCTGATCGGTCGGCTGGCACCCAGAGGGCTCGCAGATCGCGTTCGAGAAATGTCGTCAGGTCGCCGTCCCGGAGGTTGCCGTCGTTCTCGCGGCGGGCCTCCTCGGCATCCGCCTCGGTGGTGCCCATGGCGGCGTACAGAGCGTCGGTGCGCACCTCGAGGTACTGTCCCGGACCGACGACGGGGTCCGTCACGCTGCGTGCCGCCGCGGCGGCTGAGCCCAATACCGCCGCTGCGGCGGGGTCCGCACCGACCGGGGCGCCGAGGGCGCCGCCGAACACGAGCACCCCGGTGAGGGCGCAGGTTGCCGCCACAGCCGAACCGACCCAGATCCACCGCTGGCGTGGATGACGGCGAGCGGGGGGAGCGGCGGGCGCGTCGATTGCGCGTAACAGCGCGGCGCGGCCGCGGATCACGTCGTCAGGATTCCGCTCGGGAACGTCGGCCCGGACGCGGTTCAGCAGCGAGATCTCATCCACGGTGGTGCTCTCTTTCTCGGCTCGGAGCCGGGGTGATGTGCGGGGTGATCGCAGCGCGGACCTTTCGCCGCGCGCGGCTCAGACGTGAGCGGACCGTTCCCAGGGGAATGTCGAGGGCTTCGGCGATCCCCGCATAATCGAGGTCTCCGAACGTATGGAGCAGCAGCACGTCACGGTCGCCGCGTGACAGGTCGGCGAGCGCGGTGCCGAGGTGCGGGGCGAGTCCATCGGCATCCATCCGCTCCTCGGCGGTCTCGATGTCGTCGACGTGCACTCGTGCGATGTCGGCCGCGAGCATTCCTCGCCAGGCCCGGGCCTCGAGGCGCGAGTGCTTCTGCATCAGGACGGTGGCGATACCGAGGAGCCACGGGCGCGCGTCGAGGCCACCGGTGAACGAGGCCCGACGCGCGAAGGCGACGAGGAACGTCTCGGACGTCACGTCTTCGGCGAAGGCTACGCCGAGGCGTCTGCCGACGTAACGGTGCACCACGCGCTGGTGCCGGTCATAGAGATCGGCGAAGACGGCCCCGTGTGTCAGGGACCGCACGATGATGTCGCCGTCGTGGGTGCTCACACTGGGTATTGTCCGATTCGCGGAAAAGGTTCTCGATTCGCTCGTCGGATTTCGGGAATGCGGTCGAACGCTCGGACACCCAGCCCGCTCAGGCCGCTGCCGCCGCCAAGACCGCCGCCGTCCGCGGCCCCACGCCCAGCGCCACGGCCTCGGAGAGCTGCGCGGCGGTGTCGACGTCGCGGTGCAGCGTCGAGTCGCGCGCGACGCTCAGGTCGGTGCAGCCGAGCAGGCGGTGGCGTGCGGCGGAGTCGGGGCCGAAGGCCGAGACCCACACCGCCCCGGCGCGTGCGGTGATGAGCGTGGAGCCCGTGCCCTCGGCATCCGTGACCAGACCTCGTTCGACGGATGCCGCGCGCTCGAGCGCGGCGTCGAGATCGGCGGGCCGCAGGGCGGGGACGTCGCCGAGCAGGGCGGCGCGGGGCGAACCGACACCCGCGACGGCTGCCCCCAAAGCAATGGCTGCGTCGAGACCGCGGGTGTCGCCCTCGGGCACGACTTCGACGGTGCGCGAGCGGCGGAACTCGGCGCGGACGCCCTCGTCGTCGGTGACGACGATGACGCGTGACACCAGATCGGCGGCGGCTGCGGCGGTGATGGTGTCGAGCGCGATGGCGCGCGCGAGGGCCTCGCGGTCGGTACCGACGTCGGTGAGACGCGTCTTGCCGACCGCGGCGGGTTTCACCGGGACGACGATCGTCCAGCCGGAGGTGTCGGGGGTGCTCATTGCCTCCATTGTGTGCCGAACCCCCGACATTTCCGCGCGGGGCTAGCGGGGTGCCGCAAAAGATGCACGGCCCGCCCCGACGCCCGCCTCAGCTGAACCGCTTGCGCAGGCGAGGGAGGATCTCCTCGCCGTACATGCGCAGGAACTGCTCCTGGTCGTGGCCGGGGTCGTGGAACACGAGGTGGCGGAAGCCGAGGTCGACGTACTGCGCGATGCGCTCGACGTGCTCGTCGGGGTCGGTCGAGACGATGAAGCGCGACGCCGCCCGCTCGATCGGCAGTTCGTTCGCGAGCCGCTGCATCTCGATGGGGTCGTGGACGCTCATCTTCTCTTCGGCGGTGAGGGCGAGCGGCGCCCAGAAGCGCGTCTTCTCCATCGCGGTGTCGTGATCGGGGTGGTACGACACCTTCACCTCCATGAGGGTGTCGACGTCGTCGCGCGTGCGGCCCGCCTTGGCGAGGCCGTCGTCGAGGGCGGGGAGCAGCTTGTCGGTGTAGAGCTCGGAATCCTTGCCGCTCGTGGTGATGTATCCCTCGGCGATGCGGCCGGCCAGGCGCGTGGCGGCGGGGCCCGAGGCTCCGATGTAGATCGGCACCTTCTGCTCGGGGCGGTCGTAGATCGTGGCGTCCTTGACCGAGTAGTAGGTGCCCTCGTAGGTGACGCGTTCGCCGGCCCACAGCTCGTTGATGATCGCGATCGCCTCTTTGAGCCGCTGGAAGCGCTCGGGCGGCTCGGGCCACTCGAGACCGAGCGTGACCTCGTTGAGGGCCTCGCCCGTACCGACGCCGAGCACGACGCGGCCGGGGTACATCACGCCGAGGGTCGCGAACACCTGCGCGATGACGCCCGGGTGGTAGCGGAAGGTCGGGGTCAGCACCGAGGTTCCGATGATGACGCGCTCGGTGCGCGCACCGAGGGCACCGAGCCAGGGGAGGGCGTTGGGGGCGTGACCGCCGTCGTGCATCCACGGCTGCAGGTGATCGGAGAGGAAGACGGAGTCGAAGCCCATCTTCTCGGCGAGCACCCCGAAGTCGAGTAGCTCGTTCGGCCCGAACTGCTCGCTCGAGGCCTTGTAACCGAATCTGAGGGGAATGCTCATGGGTGGCTCCTCTTATGTGTCAGCTGCGCACGGGGCTGTGCGCGGGTTCGAACTCCGACCCGTCGGCGCCGGTGAGGCGCTCGCGGAACGCCTGGACGGTGCCCGGCCACAGCAGGGTCAGCCGCCCCGAACGCTCGTCGACGTACCAGTTGCGGCATCCGCCGGTCATCCAGGGAGTGGATGCCGCGGCGGCGGCGATCTCGTCTGTGTAATCCGCCTCGGCCTCGGGGCGGACGCGCAGCACCCGGTCGGGGCGGCGGTCGCGCTCGGCGAGAGCGCGCACCACGTAGGCGGCCTGCTCCTCGGCCATGAGCACGGCGGAATTGTGCCCGAGGCTGGCATTGGGGCCGTTGAGGACGAAGAGGTTCGGGAAGCCCGCGACCACGGTGGAGCCGAACGAGGTCATGCCCTCCGACCAGTGCTCGGCGAGGGTCGTCTCGTCGCCGTGGACGAGATCGGCGTAGGGCTGCTGGGCGGCGGCGAATCCGGTGGCGAGCACGAGCACGTCGGCCTCGTGGGTCTCTCCGCCGGCGGCGGTGAGCGTGGAGCCGTCGACGCGCGAGAGGGCCGTCGGCTCGAGGGTCACGGCCTCCGAGGCGACGGCGGGGTAGAACGCGTCCGAGAGCAGCACGCGCTTGCAGCCGAAGGCGTAGTCGGGGGTGAGCGCCGCGCGCAGCGCAGGGTCGGCGACCTGCGCGTGCAGGTGTGCGACGGCGGCATCACGGGCGGTGGCGGATGCCGCGGCGTCGCCCGAACGCGAGGCGAAGCGCTGCTCGCCCTCGGCGTAGAGCTCAGCCCGTAGGCGCGCGAGGGCTCCCGGGTTCTCGGCGAGCCGATCGCGCTCGGCGGAGGGGATGTCGCCGCCGCCGCGGGGCATGATCCAGGCGGGCGTGCGTTGGAACAGCGTGACGTGGGCGGCGGTGCGGGCGAGTTCGGGCACGAGCTGCACGGCGCTCGCCCCGGTCCCCACCACCGCGACGCGCATTCCCGTGAGGTCGGCGTCGTGGTCCCAGCGAGCCGAATGGAACAGCGGCCCGGGGAACGACTCGAGCCCGGCGATGGCGGGGACGTTCGGCTCGGTCAGCCGACCGCACGCGAGGACGAGGGCACGGGCGACGAGCGGCTCGGCGCCGGTGTCGATGCGCCACACTGCGTCCTCGGCATCCCACCGCGCTCCGAGCATCGGGGTGCGAAGACGCAGTCGATCGCCCAGGGCTTCGCTTTCGGCGACTCCGCGCAGGTAGTCCTGGATCTCTCCGCCGGGGGCGAAGGTGCGAGACCATCGCGCGTTCGGGTGGGCGGCGAGGCTGTACAGGTGCGCCGGCACGTCGCAGGCGACACCCGGGTAGGTGTTGTCGCGCCAGGTGCCGCCCACGTCGTCGGCGCGTTCGAGCACGACGAAGTCGTCGCGCCCGGCGCGGCGGAGGGCACCGGCCATGGCGAGGCCGGCGAACCCTGCCCCGACGATCGCGGCGTCGAGGATCCTCACGCGCGCGGCCCGTCGGCGGGGAGGGCGTAGCGGGTGCCCCCGCTCGTTTCGATGTACGGGGCGGACGGGTCGGGCAGCGGCACCGCCACCCGGTAGTCCGTCGTCCGCAGTCGGAAGGGACGCATGAGGCTTCGCGCGATGCGCTCGGCTGCGGAGACCGGCAGCTCGAGCCCGTGCTCGATACCGGTGTCGGGCAGGACGCGTCCGTCGTAGAGCGTTCCGCCCAGGTCGTCTCCGCCGGAGCGCAGCAGCGCGGCCGCCGTCTCGCGACCGACGCGGGTCCACGGGATCTGCACGTGCGAGATGCTCCCCGACAGCGCGAGGCGCGACACGGCGACCATCGCACGATGCTCGTCGACCGGGCTGCGGCCCTCGACGAGCGCCACGTCGCCGCCGGGCAGGGGAATCGGTACGAACTCGGCGAAGCCGCCGGTCTCGGCCTGGATCTCGCGCAGGCGCCGCAGATGCGCGATGCGCTCCTGGGCGGTTTCGACGTGCCCGTAGAACAACACCGATGTCGAGCGGAACCCCGACCGGTGAGCCGCGGTGATCCCCTCGATCCACCTGTCGATCTCGAGATCGAGCGGTGCGACGAGGGCGCGCACACGCTCGCTGAGGACTTTCACGCCCGTACCCGGAACGGTGTCGACCCCAGCCTCGTGCATCGCTGCGAGGGCACCGTCGAGACCGAGACCCCCGCGCTCGGCCAGGTCGCGGACATCGGCGGGGCGATAGGCGTGGACGTGGATGCCGGGAGCTGCGCGCTTCACCGTGCGCACGAGGTCCAGGTAGGCGGCGGGATCTTCGGCGGGCACGAGCGAGCCCTGGATGCAGATCTCGGTGGCCCCGAGGGCCGCGGCGTCGGCAGCGATGTCCGCTGCGTCCTGGAGACCGAACTCGCCGCTGCCCGTGCGGCCGGCGCGCCGGAACCCCGTCGAGGTGAGGTTGCGGTTCTGCACGAGGGTCACGGGTTCGCCGACGGTGTACCGGCGGGCGTCGTCGGCGGCCGCGGTGAGCTCGTCGAGCTCAGCGCCTTCCGCTCGCAGGAGCCGTACCCAGTCGTCGTCGTCGAGATCGGAGGCTCGGGATGCCGCCCGCTCGGCCAGCCGCCTCACCCCGGGGTCGTGGCCGGGGGCGCCTCCGCGAGGGGAGGAGGATTCGCCACGGGAGGATGCTTCGGCGGGTAGGGATCCTCCCGCTGCGGAATCTTCTTCCGTCGAGACGTCGTCCGTGCCCGTTGCGCGGGCATCGGTGCCCCGCGGGATCACGTCGGCCGCGAGCCCCGTTGTATCGGCCAACGCCAGAACCGGCTCGTGCAGCGCCGGGTCGATCCAGCGAGCGGCATCCGCGACGTACTCGGGGTGTGCGGTGAGACGCTCGCGCAGGTAAAAGCCGCGGGTCGCGGTCTGGGCGGCGAGGTCGTCGATCTGCGGCCACGGTCGCTCGGGGTTGACGTGGTCGGCGGTGAGGGGCGAGACCCCGCCCCAGTCGTCGATGCCCGCCTCGATCAGCAGCCCCAGCTCGCGCGGGTCGGAGAGGTTCGGCGGGACCTGGATGCGCATATCGGCGCCGAACACGAGCCGCGCGACGGCCACCGCGGCCAGGTAGTCGTGCATGTCGGCATCCGGCGCGCCCTGCATCGCGGTGCGGGGCTTCGCACGGAAGTTCTGCACGATGACCTCTTGCACGTGACCGTGCCGGTCGTCGATCTCGCGCAGGGCGACGAGCGACTCTGCGCGGTCGCGCACGGTCTCGCCGATCCCGACGAGAATGCCCGTGGTGAACGGGATGCCGGCGGCCCCGGCGTCGTCGATGACCTTCAGGCGCAGCGCCGGGTCTTTGTCGGGCGAGCCGAAGTGCACCTGCCCGGGCTCCTCGTACAGCCGGCGCGAGGTGGTCTCGAGCATCATGCCCATCGACGGCGACACCGGGCGGAGGGCGGCGAGCTCGTCGGGGTGCATGACGCCGGGGTTGGCGTGCACGAGCATGCCGGTCTCGGCGGTGATGAGTCGGGCGATGTGCGCGACGTAGTCGATGGTCGAGGCGAAACCGTGATCGTCCAGCCAGGCGCGGGCTTCGGGCCAGCGCTCTTCCGGGCGGTCGCCGAGGGTGAGGAGCGCCTCTTTGCAGCCGAGAGCCTGACCCTGGCGCACGACGGAGAGCACCTGCTCGGGGCTCATGTACGCCGGCTTTCGCAGCAGGCTCAGCTGACCGGGGGTGTCGACGAAGACGCAGTAGTGGCACCGGTCGCGGCACAGCGTGGTGAGCGGGACGAACACCTTGCGCGAGTACGTGATGACGCGGTGGCGCCCGGCGCGGTCGAGACCCTCGTCGCGCAGGGCCGAGGCGACGCGCAAGAGCGCAGGGAGCGGGGCGCCCAGCAGCGCCTCGGTCTCATCGACGTCGGGGCGGTGACCCGACGAGATCGCCGCCAGAAGGTCGTCGATCGAAGCGCCTCGGGCCGGTGCGACTCGCGGCGCAGCGCTGCCCGTGCTCATTCGTCCAGGCTATCCCGCACCTCCGACATACGGGCCGCCTCGACGCGCACCGGGTGATCGTTGCGCTCCTGTGAGGTGAGGGAGGGGTGGGGGCTGCCGGACGCTGGCAGGATGGAAGGCATGGTGACCCTGCTGCTCGACTCGACGCAGCTCGAGGTCGTGCTCTCGCCGACCGAGCGTGCGATGTCTTTCCGCAAGAGCAACATCGTCGTCCCCCGTGAGCACATCGAACGGGTGCAGCTCACCGACGACGCGTGGACCTGGATCCGCGGTGTCCCGAACCCCGGGATCAACCTGCCCGTCGCGGTCGGCGCGGGCACCTGGAAGTCGGCCGGTGGGAACGACTTCGTCATCATCCGGGGGCGCAAGCCCAGCGTGGTCATCGACCTCTCCGGTCATGAGGAGTTCGAGCGCCTGGTGCTGACGACGAAGCACGGGGTCGCGTTGCTCAAAGCGTTGCGTCTCGACGTGGCATCCGAACCCGAGAACGTCGCCGACATCGTCCGCTGACGCCCGCGCCGGCTGGCGCCCGTGCTCCCAGCGCTCTCTCTCTGTCCGCTCGTTGAGTGTCCAAAACACCCGGACGAATTTCTCAAGCGCCCGGGTGTTTTGGACACTCAACGGGTACCACGACGCCTGAGACGCAGCTTCCGCGAGCCAGCTCTAGGACGTGAACTGCACCACGGTGTCCCACGCGAGCTTGACGATGAGGATCGACAGCGTGACGAGGAACACGATCCGCACGAAACCGCTGCCCCGCCGGGTCGCCATGTGAGCGCCGATGAAGCCGCCGGTGACGTTCATCGCGGCCATCGCGAGCCCCAGCACCAGCAGGATCTCGCCGTGGACGCCGTACACCGCGAGGGCGGCGAGGTTCGTGGTGAGGTTCGCGATCTTCGCGTTGACGCTCGCCTGCAGGAAGCCGTAGCCCAAGACGCTCACGATGAGGATGACGAAGAACGAGCCCGTTCCCGGCCCCAGGATGCCGTCGTAGAACCCCACCGCGAGACCGATCGCCGCCGCCCGCCAGGCGATGGCCACCGCCTTGTCGTGCCGCGGTTCGTGGTGCAGGCCCATCCGGGGCTTGAGCAGGGTGTACAGAGCGACCGCGATCACGGCCACGAGGACGATCGGGGTCAGCACCTCGCGGGGGACGAACCGCGAGAGCGCGGCGCCGGCGGTGGAACCCGCATACGCCCCCGCCACGAGGGGGATCAACAGGACGAGCTGCACCCTGATCTTGCGCAGGTACACCCAGCTCGCCGAGAGCGTTCCGAAGAACGAGGACAGCTTGTTGGTGCCGAGGATGAACGGGGTCGCGACGTCTTTCGGAACGGCGATCACGAGCGCGGGGAGCTGGATGAGTCCGCCCCCGCCGACCACCGCATCGACCCAGCCGGCGACTCCCGCGGCGATCAACAGCAGCACGAGGGCGGCCACCGAGACGGGGAGCCACTCGGCGATCACCGGTCCATCGAGCACGGTTGATTCTCACTGACCCCGCAGCAGCCGACCAAATGCGGGGACGATGAGCGCACTCGTCGCGGGTGCGCCCCGCTCAGTCGATGTCGCGGCGCCAGGTCGTGAAGAAACCGATGACGAGGAAGACGACCGCGTACCCCAGCAGAACGAGACCACCGACCCACCACTCGAGAGCGCTGTTGTTGCCCGTGCCCATGGTTCCGAAGATCGTCTGCCCCACCAGGGCGTCGCTCGCGGCGCTCGGGAACCACTTGACCACATCGCCGAAGCCCTCGACGAGCCCGCCGATGGTGCGCACGATCGGTTCGATGAACAGTGTCACGGCCAGCACGATGACGATCGCGGCGACCTGATTGCGCACGACCGTGCCCACGCCGATGCCGATCAGGGCCCAGAGCGCGAACGCCAGCAGCATGCGCCCTATCAGCACCCACGTGTCGGAGGAGCCGAGCTCGGCGTCGATACCGAAGACGCTCAGCACGCCCGCGCCGGCGGCGACGGAGGCGATCGAGCCCAGGATGCCGTAGAGCAGCCCGACCACGATGCCGATGACGAATTTGCCGACGAGGACGACGCCGCGGCGCGGGGTCGACAGGAAAGTCGGGGTCAGCGTCTTGTGGCGGAACTCGGTGGTGACCATGAGCGTGCCGATGAGCAGCGGGAAGACGTAGCCGACCGCGGTGGCCGAGCTGTAGACGAGAGGCGGAACGCCGGCGCTCGACATCAGGGGGCCACTCGCTCCGGTGAGCTCGCCCGAAGCGAGCCCTCCGAAGACGAAGGCGAGGGCGGCGGCGGTGAAGCCGACGTAGGCGACGAGCACGATGCCCAGCACCCACCAGCCGGCGGTGCTGAACTGCTTGGTGTACTCGGAACGCGTGGCGGCGACGAGGCTCATCGCTGCACCTCCTGGTCGGCGGGCGTCTTCTCGGACGGGCTCTCGGGCCGGTCGCCGGAAGGTGTGGGCGCGACGATGTCGATCACACCGGTCGAGGCCACGGCGTAGGACTGGCGCGGACCGGCCTCAGACGTCAGGGGCGTCTCGGCCGCGGTGCGCAGCGTGCGGGGTGGGGCGATGACGGCGACGAGGGCGGTGGAGGGACGCGCGTCGTCGTGCGGGGCCGGTGCCTCGGAAGAGAGATCGTCGTGGCTCACCGCGGGGGCGGGTGCGCCGGTCGGTGCGGGGAAGGCGTCGAGACCCGTCGCGGGCGCCGGGGTCGCGGCATCCGGGATCGATTCGGTTGCGGGGACCGCACCCGCGCTCTCGTGCACACGCACCCCGCTGACGAGCTCGAGGAAGATGTCTTCGAGGCTCGCGCCCTTGCTCTGCAGGTTCGACAGGGCGATGCCCGCGCCGGCGGCCAGGCCGCCGATCTCGACCGGGTCGTGGTGGCGGATCGTGAAGCCGTTGCGCAGCAGCTGGTACCCGATGCCGCGCTCATCGAGCACGCGCGACAGGGCCCCGCGGTCGGGGGAGTCGACGACGGTGGCGTACTCGTCGGGATCGGCGAGGTCTTCGATGCCGCCCTGGAACACCAGACGGCCGCGCGAGATGATCAGCAGCGCGTCGACCGTCTGCTGGACTTCGGCCAGCAGGTGCGAGGAGATGAGGACGGTGCGCCCCTCTTCGGCCAGGTGGCGCAGCAGGGAGCGCATCCAGCGGATGCCCTCGGGGTCGAGGCCGTTCGAGGGTTCGTCGAGGACGACGACGCCCGGGTCGCCGAGTAGTGCCGTGGCGAGCCCGAGGCGCTGGCGCATGCCGAGAGAGAAGCCGCCGACCCGTCGGCCCGCGACGTCGGCGAGACCGACCAGACCGAGCACCTCGTCGATGCGGGAGGCCGGCAGCCCGGCGGCGCGGGCGTACACCTTGAGGTGGTTCGCGGCGGAACGGCCGGGGTGGAAACTCGAGGCCTCGAGGGCGGCTCCGACGGTCTGCAAAGGCGACGACAGCTCGCTGAAATGCTTGCCGCCGATCGTCGCGGTGCCCGAGGTGGGGCGCACCAGCCCCAACAGCATGCGCAGCGAGGTGGTCTTGCCGGCGCCGTTGGGACCGAGGAAGCCGGTGACCTGCCCGGGTTCGATGCGGGCGGAGAGATCGTCGACGGCGGAGATCGAGCCGAAGCGTTTGGTGAGCCCGGCGAGCTCCAGCACCTGTCCGTCGGGCATACGGCACCTTTCGTTCTGCGTGCGTTCTTCCTATCTTCCCCGATCCGGGGGCGAAAACACAGTTATCCACAGCCGAGGGCGCGGCGGACCGGCTGTGTAACGTGGCACCGTGCACGCACAGCGAACCGAAGACGTCAGCGCGGGCGACACCGCTGCCGACAGTGTCCTGGTCGGGGGTCGCGGTGGCCTCGGTCATCTGACGCTGAACCGTCCGAGGGCGATCAACGCCCTCGACCTCGAGATGATCCGCGCCCTGAACCTCACGCTCGACCGCTGGGAGCAGGACACCGACGTCGACGTGATCCTGCTCGACGGTGCCGGCGATCGTGGATTCTGCGCCGGCGGGGACGTACGGGCGCTCCACGAGATGGTGACGGCGGGCCGCGTCGACGAGGTGCACGCCTTCTTCCGCGAGGAGTACGCGCTCGACCATCGGATCGCGATCTCGCGCAAGCCCGTGGTCGCGATCGCCGACGGCGTCTGCATGGGCGGCGGCATAGGCCTGGCCGGTCACGCGGCCATCCGCATCGTGACCGAGCGCTCGAAGCTCGCTATGCCCGAGACACGCATCGGGTTCACTCCCGACGTGGGCGGATCGTGGTTGCTGGCTCGAGCCCCCGGCCGGCTGGGCGAGTACCTCGCTCTCACCGGCGGGACGATGGATGCCGCCGACGCGGTGTACGCCGGCTTCGCCGACCACATGGTGCCGACCGCGCATCTCGAGGCGCTCTACGAAGCACTCGAGAACCGCGCCGATCCGTCGAGCCCCACCGAGCTGGTGCTGCTGTTCGATGAGACCCCGGAGCGCTCACGGCTCGAGGACGCCCGGGAATGGGTCGACGACGCCTTCGCGGCCGACGATGTCTTCGGCATCCTGGACCGCCTTCGTCGGCGTCCCGAGGTCGAAGCGCGCGAGACGGCCGAGCTGCTGGCCTCGTCGGCGCCGACCGCGCTCGCGGTGACGCTCGAGGCCGTGCGTCGAGCTCGCGAGCTGCCCTCGCTCCGCGCTGCCCTCGCGCAGGAGTACGGACTGGTCATGTGGTTCGCCCTCACGCAGCCCGACCTCGTCGAGGGGATCCGCGCGCAGGTCGTCGACAAGGACCGGTCGCCGTCGTGGTCTCCCGCGCGACTCGACGACCTTCCTCCCGAGCGCGTCGCCGAGGCCTTCGCCTACGCGCCCGAGCCCGCGCTGTGGTGATCGAGGCCTGACCTCGCCGTCCGGGCCGCACTCAGCCGCAGCGGGTTAGCCTGAGAGGCGCCGCGTCCTCGCGGCAGAACGGATGAACGCACGTGTTCGACAGTCCTATGTCGTCCTCGGCATACGAGGTGCTCCGCGTCGCGGCCGACATCGACGAAGAGGGCCTGCGCCGCGCGTATCGCGTGCGTCTGCGCGAGACGCACCCCGACACCGGGGGCGACGCCGCGTTGTTCGTCCAGGTGCAGCGCGCGTGGGAACTCGTGGGAACGCCCGAGGCGCGCAGCGCCTACGACCGGGGCCGCGGGACGGCTCCCGGGGAATGGGGCGGTGGGGTGCCGGCATCCGCTCCCTCCCGTCCGAGCGACACGCGTCCGCGCGCACGCTCGCACGGCCAGCCCGGCGGGTGGCGACGCGAGCGCTACCTCGGACTCATCCGCGAGTGGGTGGGGCGCGGCGTCGAGATCCCCGACCCCTACGACCCGGCACTCGTGCGCTCGGCTCCGCCCGAGATCCGGCACATCCTCGCCGACGCGCTCGCCGAAGAAGAGACCGCGCGCCTCGTCTCGGAACTGGGCATGGGCTACACGGTGTGGCACGACGTGTTCGCCGATCGCGACGGGCGCGACCCGGAGCAGAAGCTCGACCACCTCGTGCTCGGACCCAGCGGCCTCTACGCTCTGCTGAGCGAGGACTTCGGCGGCCCGGTGGGCGTGCGGCGCGGCGAGATCACCGGAGCGAACGTCATCGGCTCCCCGGTGACCGAGCTCGTGTCGCGGGCGCGTGTGATCGCGCGAGCGGCCGGCGTCCGCTTCAGCGGGGCGATGGTGGTGCTTCCCGACGACGCCGTGCTCGATGCGATCACCGAACTCGGCAAGGTGCGCGGAACGCCCGTGGCCCTGGTCACGCGCAGCGCCCTGACCACGCTGCTGCGGCGCGGAATCACGGGGGGTCGCGAGGTCGGCGGCACCGAACTGTTCGATATCCGCACCAGGTTGCAGCAGCGCGTGCGGCACGTCTGATCAGCGACAGGTCGCCGCTACCTGCCTAGGGTGGAGTCATGAGTACCGACGAGACCTCGGGTGCCTCGGCATCCGACGACATGAAGCGCAAGTTCAAAGAGGCGCTGGAGAAGAAGAACGGCCAGCACCGTTCGGGTCAGGCGCACCTCGACGGCCACTCCGCCGTGCAGGGCACGCACGGAGCGGTCACCAAGCGGGAGTTCCGCCGCAAGAGCGGCTGAGGCCTCCGCCCATCGTCACCCGAGGTGTCGGGGACCCCTCTCACGAGCGGCGTCCCCGGCACCTCACGTGCGTTTCAGGGGCGCTTCGAAGAACGCCAGCTCGAGCGACATGGATCGGTCGTACGCCGTCGCCATCTCGTGCCGGAGGGGAACGGATGCCGATCGTGCGGCGGCATCCGCGATGCGCGCCGCCTCGGCGGATGACGCGGCGAACGTCTCGTCTCCGTAGGCCGTGAGCCAGTCGGCGTAGGGATGGTCGGCGGCGAAGGTGCCCCGCCAGCGCACGCCGATGTCGGTGTACAGGACGAAGCAGGGCAGGATCGCGGCCACCAGCACCGCGTACGACCCGGCGGCCGCTGCCGCGTGCAGGTGGTCGGTGTAGGCCCAGGTCGCCGGGGCTGCCTCGAGCCCGGCCGGATCGACGTGCGACTGGTGCAGCGCCGCCTCCTCGACCAGGCACGACACCGAGGCCGTCGCCCAGAACCGCTGTTCGTCGACCGTAGGAGCCAGAGCCGCCGC